>JBEKST010000202.1:0-7688 GCA_049516815.1 Bacteroidales bacterium
AGCGATGGTCATGTGTTCGGATTAAGATCGTTTGTCGATGGCGAGCCGAATTTCCCACCAGTCAAGAGGTGGATTATCAGTGGTCGCACCTACGCCACCATCGCCTTGCCCGAAAGCTTGGGAACGATCTACTTTTGTTCAGGACAAGGCAATGATAGTCTTCGCCATATCTATCTACTTTATCATCTGGCTGATCAATCGCAGCAACATCCCCTGCATGTGTCCAGTGAGCATGTGCGGGTAAAGTTGTGTGAGGTTAGTTTCACGGTTCAGCCTGTCCAGAAATGGATATTCCGGAGTGGAATGCAGTTTGGCATATTCAAAAAGCTTGTTGGAATTCATGGCGATTATTTTTACCTGGATAACAAAGAAAGCTATTGTTACTTCATCTGAAATGTAAGCATACTGAGTTTTTCCGGCTTAAAAATATCATTGGAAATTTCCATCAACTCTTCTGCAGTGGTACTGTTTATTCGTGAGATGATCGTTTCAATAGGATCAAATTTATTCTGGAGCAGGAAATTTTTCCCGATTGATAACATCTGTCCCAGGTTTGATTCCTGCGCAATTGCTAATTGGCCGATCAACTGTTTTTGAATGGTGCGAAGTTGGATTTTGGTCAGTTTTTGATTCCTGAGTTTAGCTAGTTCCTGGTGAACAATATTCAATGCTTTTTCATACTTAACAGGGTCGGTACCAAAATAAATGCTGATAATTCCCGCATCAGAGTATGGTGTGTAATTGGATTCGTTATGGTAGGTCAGTCCGTTTCGTTCACGCAGCGCCAATGACAAACGCGAATTCAGGATTGGCCCGCCCAGCATGTTGTTCAGAAGCGAAAGGGGAATCCGGCGTTCGTCGCTGAATGCATAACCGGGACAACCCACCATACAATGAACCATGAACGTTTTTTTCTTTTGTGCTTTAACGATAACCTGGTAACCATCAAATGGCACCCGGGGAGTGGGTTTCTTTCGTTCAGGCGTCTGGCTGAAATATTTCCGGATCAATCTTGTCAGACGTGGAAATTCAATATTCCCCACGGAGACTATTACGATTTCTTCCGGGCAGTAATTTCTCCGGATGAAATCCAGAAGGTCATTCCGGGTTAGGTTTTTCAAGCTTTTAACTGTTCCAAGGATATTCTTTCCTAAAGGATGGCCTGCAAAGATAAGGTCCTCGAAATCATCAAAGATTTGGTCCGAAGGATTATCCTGGTATGACCTGATCTCATCCATGACCACCTGTTTCTCTTTCATGAGTTCCTTTTCGGGAAATGTCGAATGAAAGAGGATGTCCTGGAAAAGTTCCAGTGTCCGGTCATAATATTCGTTGAGAAAAGTTGCATAGATACAGGTTTCTTCCTTGGAGGTATAGGCATTCAGGTCGGCGCCGACATTCTCCAGGCGGTTAAGCACCTGGAATACATTTCGTTTTTCGGTTCCTTTGAAAATTGTATGTTCGATGAAATGCGCAATGCCGTGTTCTTTCTCATTTTCATCACGCGTCCCGGCATTGATGAATAATCCAATGTGTGCTACCTTCGAGGGTATGATATGATGAACCAGGCGGATTCCGTTTGGTAAGGTATGAACCTGCAGTTCCATGGATTATTTCCTGCTCTCAATAAGGATCTCGAGGAGTTTGATGGCCGTATCGGAAATCACTGTGCCGGGGCCAAAGATCGCGACAGCTCCCGAATGATAAAGGAAGTCGTAATCCTGTGGCGGGATGACTCCACCAATGATCACCAGAATATCCTCCCGTCCAAGTTTCTTCAATTCTTCGATAACCTGGGGTACCAGTGTTTTATGTCCTGCAGCTAAGCTGGAAACGCCAAGGATATGGACATCGTTTTCGACGGCTTGTTTCGCTGCCTCCGCCGGTGTCTGGAAAAGCGGGCCGATATCCACATCGAACCCGATATCGGCATAGCCTGTCGCGACTACCTTAGCCCCACGGTCATGCCCGTCCTGACCTATTTTTGCAATCATGATCCGGGGACGTCGTCCTTCCATTGCCGAAAACTTATCGGCCAGATCACGGGCCTTTTTGAAATTCTCACTATCCCTGGATTCCGAGGAATAGACACCTGAAATTGATCGTATCACAGCTTTATACCTCCCTGTCAGCGCTTCCAGGGCCTTACGTACTTCTTCCGGGTTTCTTTCTCTTTTCAGTTTCTGCAGGCGAATGATCTGGGATTTTCTTACCGCAGAATTGTCGACTTCAAGGATCTCAATGGGATCTTCTTTCTCAAGACGAAACACATTCACCCCGATGATTTTATCTTTTCCCGAATCTATTCTGGCCTGTTTGCGGGCCGAAGCTTCTTCGATCCTCATCTTTGGAACGCCTGTCTCGATTGCTTTTGCCATACCTCCCAGCGTTTCCACTTCCTCGATCAAGGTCCAAGCCCTGTGCGCAATCTCATGGGTCAGAAATTCCATATAATAGGATCCGGCCCAGGGATCGAGTGATTTGCAGATATTCGTTTCTTCCTGCAAGTAGAGCTGGGTATTGCGTGCGATCCGTGCAGAGAAATCGGTAGGCAATGCGATGGCCTCATCCAGCGAGTTCGTATGAAGTGATTGAGTATGGCCGAATGCGGCCGCCAGCGCTTCCACACAAGTACGTGTGACGTTGTTGAATGGATCCTGTTCGGTGAGGCTCCATCCCGAGGTCTGGCTGTGCGTGCGCAATGCCATCGACTTTGGATTTTCCGGATTGAACTGTTTTACGATCTTGGCCCAGAGAAGCCGGGCTGCACGCATCTTCGCAATCTCCATAAAATGGTTCATACCCACCCCCCAGAAAAACGATAACCGGGGCGCAAAGGAATCGATATCCATCCCGGCGTTGATGCCTGCCCGCAAGTATTCAAGTCCATCAGCCAATGTATAAGCCAATTCAATATCGGCAGTAGCTCCGGCTTCCTGCATATGGTATCCGCTGATGCTGATCGAATTGAACTTGGGCATGTTCTTCGCCGTGAATTCAAAGATGTCAGCGATGATCTTCATGGATGGAAGGGGTGGATAAATATAAGTATTCCGCACCATGAACTCTTTAAGGATATCATTCTGAATCGTTCCGGTCAAATTTTCCATCGGAACTTCTTGTTCTTCGGCTGCAACGATATAAAACGCAAGGATAGGAAGAACAGCACCGTTCATAGTCATGGAAACCGACATTTTATCGAGCGGAATATGATCAAAAAGGATCTTCATATCAAGGATGGAATCGATGGCTACGCCAGCTTTCCCGACATCCCCCGCAACCCGCTCATGATCGGAATCATACCCCCGGTGCGTGGCAAGGTCGAAAGCCACCGAAAGTCCTTTCTGCCCTGCTGCCAGGTTACGGCGATAAAATGCATTCGATTCCTCGGCCGTGGAAAAACCCGCATACTGCCGGATGGTCCATGGGCTCATCACATACATCGTCGAATAAGGCCCGCGTAGAAAAGGAGGAAGGCCAGCAGCATAATTCAGATGTTCCATAGCTTCAAGATCCTCCTGTCCATAAATAGGCTTTACCGGTATCTGTTCAGGAGTGTTCCAGTCATTCCGGATTTCTGTTGATTTTTCCCATTCCCGGAAAGAGGATGTGGGCTTAAACCCGGTCCTAAAATCGATATCTTTAAAATTTGGTCTCATTCGGATAGTAACTCATTAGCCTTTCAAGAAACAGGATCAATTCTTACTTTTTACAGGATTCCGAATTTTTTCTGCAAATTCAGCAGGAATTCAAGAACATTGGTCCGGATATGAATAAAATCATCTATACCATTGGATTTCAGGTTTTCGATAATCTCTTTTGGGTAACCTGCAACAAGGATTAAAGCCTTCTTGTTCTGCGATTTGATACCTTGACAGATTGAAGGGGCTATGGTAGCATATTCCTCATCAGAGCTGCAGAGAACAATGATCTCTGCCTTTGAATCCACAGCTGCTTTTATCCCTTCTGTAATTGTTTTAAAGCCTGCATTATCAATGATCTCATACCCTGCACATCCAAAGAAATTAGTGGCAAACGTTGCCCTTGCTTTCCGCATCCCCGGATTGCCAATGGTCAAAAGAAATACAGATGGTTTCTTTATCCCTCCGGAAACAGCATGCTCGGTGGCCAGACGGATTTCTTCAAATGCCCGTGCACCGCGGTAAATATGCAGCTTCTTATAAACCGAAGGCTCATTATTTGGTGATCCCTGCAGTTTTTCGATGCCTTGTGATATGGATTCCAGCGGATTTGGATATTGGTTCGTTCCGAGGATCACGATCTTCCGCTGTGCAATATCCATGTCTTTTTTACGGCAGGATTTTTCAATTTCATCCTGGATGAATCCTGTTCTGATACATTCAATCAACCCGCCTTTTTCTTCGATCACTTTGAACAATTCCCATGCATGCATTGCAATGGAATCGGTAAGGTTTTCAATATAATAGGCGCCTGCGGCAGGATCGATGATTTTGTCAAGATAAGCTTCTTCCTTCAGGATCAATTGCTGGTTACGTGCAATGCGCCGGGAGATTTCATTTTCGTTTTTGTAAGGAAAATCAAAAGGAAGAATAGTAATAGAATCCGTATTCCCGATGGCAGCCGACATGCCTTCCGTTGTGGTTCGTAGAAGGTTCACATAAGGATCGTACACGGTTTTGTTCCAGAGCGAAGTAGTGGAATGAATGAACATCCTGGAACTCTCCGGGTTCTCAGGCATGTACTGTTCAACAATTGAAGCCCATAACAACCGTGCTGCCCTTAACTTTGCGATTTCCATGAAATAATTGGAGCCGATGCCAAAGGAAAACCTGAGACTTTCGGCGACCTTGTCAACTGGCAATCCTTTTGATGTAAGGTCGGTCAAGTATTCATTGCCGGATGCCAGGCTGAAGGCCAGTTCCTGCACCAATGTGGCTCCTGCATTTTGAAAAAGATATCCATTTATCGTGATGGCGTGAAAACCCGTCAAACGCTTCAGGATGGTCTGGATCAAGTACTCCGCTTCATCCAGGTTACTCTTCTTCGATTTGTAAAAATCTCCATGAAGCAGTAGATAACTGATAGCATCAAAATTGAGGGAGCCCGCTATTTTAGTTCCTTCGAGGCCACGGTGGGCGATCTCATAAATGAATAATTCGAGCGTTAACGGATAGGAACGGGAAGACATGAAGTTGATCTCCGTCTTTGTAATATCGATCCCCTTAAGGAGTTGCTGCATCTGCTTGTGGGTAATGATCTCTTTAACATTCAGGCCGACGGCATCTGCTCCGCGGGAAACTGCATCCAACGCGATACGGTTTGCTTCTGTAATATCTTCTGTATAGATATCCTGGCGTATGATCCAGTCATTCTTGTCTTTTTTTACACCTCTTACGTAAGGCTTTTCGCTGGGAAGCACCTTAAGATATTCAAGCCCTTCAAGGTCTTCCGCACGATAATACGGTCTGACATTGATTCCTTCATCGGTCTTCCAGATCAGCTTCTTCTCATAATCGGCACCTTTCAGGTCGGCCTTAATTTTCTCTTCCCATTGGGAAGTCGAAACAGGCGGAAACTCCGAAAACAGTTTTTTGTCTTGATCCTTTTTTTCCATGATTCAGTTTGGGAGCAGGATGAGTTTCAATTTTAAAAGGACATCAAAATTAATCATTTGTTCGTATATTTACGAGGAAATAGGATGTTTTATGCTGGTAAGTATAAGCGGCTCTACCGGATTGATCGGCAGCGAACTGATCGATGCCTGTAGACATAAAGGTTTGACCTTCCGGATTATTAACCGGGATTCCATTAAGTTGTCGGATAATGAATTCCTTGAAAAGAAGATTGAAGGAGCTGATGCTGTAATTAACCTTGCCGGAGCGCCCATTTTAAAAAGATGGACCGAACCTTACCGGAAGGAAATTTATAATAGTCGTATTGAAACGACACATAAGATCGCAAATGCGATCGTCCAGGCCAAAGTCAAACCGAAAGTTTTCATCTCCAACTCCGCCATCGGAATTTATGATACCCTGAATGTTCATAAGGAAGAGAGCACCGGGTTTTCTGATAACTTCCTGGGAAAACTTTGCCGTGACTGGGAAGCTGAAGCCCTTGCTGCCGTTGGAAATACCCGCGTAGTTTTGCTTCGTACCGGGGTCGTGCTCAGTTCGAAAGGAGGGATGCTGAAGACTGCCCATGGTCCATTCAGTTTCGGATTGGGCGGCGTCATCGGAAAAGGTGACCAGGCGTTTTCCTGGGTCCACATCCGCGACCTTATGCACATCTATCAAATGATCCTGGACAATGAAAACATCAGCGGTGTGGTTAACGCCGTTGCCCCGAACCCTACTACCAATTTTCATTTTACCAAAACGTTTGGAAAAGTCCTGAACCAGATCACCGTTGTTAAAATACCTCTGTGGGCATTGAAGGCAATATATGGGGATGCGTCGTTGATCATGATTGAAGGGCAAAATGTGATCCCGGAAAAATTACTTAAAAACGGATTTGATTTCGAGTTCCCAACGATCGAAAAAGCGCTGTTGAATCTTTATAGGATCTGAACTCTGTTTTATTTTCTTTTTATTATCTTCATTTCATTGATCAACGGCTGCGTTCCTGCAAATTTATCGATGATAAAAAGGCAATATCGGATATGGACAGAATTTCTTTCAGCTGATATAAAAGATTGGCTTTGGAATATTCAGCAGGGAGGTAACAATCCATTTTCTTATCTGTAATTCAGTTTAAACTTGATATAACATATTTTTTTGCCGATCTCCAGCCACATATTTTCGTAAAAGGTCCGGATGAAGATTACATCTTCTGAACAACCCGAATGATAGAGGTCATCGGTGGAATATAAAAGCCGATGATGGTATTGCCCGATGATTTCCAATGTGTAGTTGTAAAAATCCAGGTCATCTGTTTTCAGGTGAAGAATACCTTCCGGGCAGAGAAGAATCCTGTAACGGTCAAGAAAGATCGGCGCGGTCAGGCGTTTCCTTTCCTTTCCGGCCTGCGGATCAGGAAAGGTGATCCAGATCTCAGAAATTTCACCAGGACTAAAAAATTTATTCACATGGTCGACCTGGGTCCGGATGAAGGCCACATTTTTCATCTCTTTTTCCTGGACTGTTTTGGCGCCTCTCCATAACCGGGCACCTTTAAAATCGATGCCTATGAAATTTTTCTCGGGATATTTCTCAGCCAATCCGATGGTATATTCACCTTTTCCGCAACCCAGTTCAAGAATGATGGGATTCGTGTTGAAGAAAAAATTTTTTTTCCAGCAGGAAGACATTCGAAAATTCTTTTCAATTTCTTGATATCGGGGCTGGAAAAGGTGCGGAAATGTGAGGTTTTCCCGGAAGTGGATCAGTTTCTTTTTGGCCACAGAAAATTTTATTTGGACAGCAACCAGGCAGAAGAATACTTTGTTGAGCGAACTGCTGCAAGTTGTCCAATGGCTTTGTCCCTGCTAAGGAAGGTTCCGACACTGACCCTGAACAAGCCTGTTGTTGTTGTGTCAAAGATTTCCGCATCGTATCCTTCCTGTTTCAGTTTTGCAACCAGGTTATCTGCATTTTCCCGGAACCGGATCATGATTGAAATCAAATACACTGGGCTGACCATGCAACCGCTGCCCGACCGCGACCTGCGGCACATCCTGGAGCGGGGCCGCCGCGACCTGGAGGCCCTGG
>JBEKST010000203.1:0-5669 GCA_049516815.1 Bacteroidales bacterium
CGCATTCCCAGATTACAAAAACATTCCAATGAAGATGTTTCAGTTCTTTTTTTACAATCTTGAAACGAGCAATATTATCAGAAAATTTCTTTCCCCAAAATTCAATCCGGCTTTTTGGTTTATAAGCATATTTGCATTTCGGGTGTCGATGCCAGAAACAGCCATGTATAAAGATGACTGTTTTATATTTTGGAAGTACTATATCGGGCTTACCAGGTAAATCCTTCACATGAAGTCTAAACCGATAACCCATGCGATGCAGCAAAGAACGTACAATTTTTTCAGGCTTTGTATCCTTTGAACGGATACGTGACATATTCCAGCTTCTTTTTTCTTTTGATAATGAATCAACCATAAATAATGATTCTGATAGTGATTATTGCTCAGTACAAACTTATAAAATCATCAACTGTGATCGTGCCACCATTATGTATTTTGTCGGGGTATGGAGCAAAACCGTTTGAATCATCAGCGGTTGAAAAAACATCCAAAATTTCTCCATATATACTATAGCCCCTACAACTTAAAAATGTTTGATTCGGAGTAATATTATTTTGGCTGCTAGTTTCTATATGAAAGTCGCCCGTAGCATCTGAATTAAAGGAAACAGATTTATCTTTTATTTGGCTATATGCTGGGCAACGATGTCTTACGGAATCGATACAAATGTTGCAAGCCAAAGGATTCGCACCGCGAGATATTTCATTTATTTTAAATTTTTCTCTGTCCGATTTTGATGAGCCAAGTTTCAAACACCAAAAAGCATCATTACATGCTGATGAATGCACCTTTCGTGATTGGGCAGTCACCCATAGCAACCTTTCAACTTTACCCAAGTTTGTAGCGTTTGAAAAAATGAATTCATTAACCTTTTTTATTTTATCTGTAGGATAAACACACAGCGGCCACTTGAACATTGAACTGATCCAAGTATCAATTGGCATTGCCGAAGGATTCCCAAAACTTTGCTGAGCATAAATTTCAATGACTTTTGGTGATTGATAAGTGTTGTTTAGTCCATCATATATCGAACCACATTGTGCTGAAGTGAGATTGAGTGGTGAAAGTCTTCCGTTAGCGATATCATCCAGCATTAATAGAAATATTATTGTCCTCTGTGGACCCTTATCAAAACTATTAAAACACTCAAAGGCATATGGTCTTAATATGTACGGGATATGAGTCCCTTGAAAAATATTTAGCAACTTCTCTGTATTAAGTGCACCTTGATATGGATTGCAGAATTTAGAAATTTGAACACCATTTATATTAACTATTTCACAATAATTATTGTGAAATCTATTTGCAACTTCCTTCAAACGTGCATACTTTGGGAAACTTGTAAGGGGGTTATTTGAATCCGTCAACTCAGATATTGTTGGCAGTAAATAAAAATCAACTGATGGTATATGACCAGCAGACTGAATTTGTTCGCCAAATTTAGAAGCGAAATAATGGGTCTCAATAAGTTCACCTTTTCTGCCCCCAGGAGAATACCAACTTGCCACAAATCTAGTTAATCCTAGAACTGCATCCCAAAGCCGACCAAATGGTAAAATATTTCCATATGCATTCGCCACGACACGTTGCCACATTTCATGCAATATTTGATTCGTGACAACTAACTGATTTTTGAAGGCATTAGATACATCCTTTAATTCAACCGGATCAATCAGGCCAAAACGTTCTTTGATTTCATTAATAACCGGTTGTAATAAATTTGTGTTTTGGGGAGAATTTAAATCTTTATTTGTAACTATTGAAACCTCCAAGGCATCACCATTAAGACTTACTTTTTCAATAAAACCGTATGCTCTTTCAATATCAGTCGGTCTTTGCCCTTCGGGAAAATCGCTCGGTAAAACATGGAAATAATAAATAGGGAATAACGGGAGATCAGGGTCGTATAAATGAATTAATGGCAGCCATCTATAGGGAAAATCATTTATGGTCACTGTCATTCTGAATGATAAACTTTCGAAAGCCATTAGCACCCCCTTTTTCTGGTTAATATTTTTTTCCTAATATTTTCACAATTTCCTGTGCTGTATCGGACACTGCTGGCACTACAACGCTGTTACCAATTTGCCGATAAGCCTGTGTATCAGAAACAGGAAAAATAAACTTATCAGGGTTATATCCCATTAACTGCATTGCTTCTCGGACTGTAAGTCTGCGAGGACGTTTGCCTAGCTGTTCGATTAGAATTTCAGCACCATCCTTATGATATCGGGCAGAAATTGTTCTAGTAACAGTGGTGGATTTTTTCAACATCTCCTTAGTTATCAAACCATAACCAAAGCCATTACCAGCATTTTTATGATGTTTTTTATGACGCTCCAGAGTATCCCAAGTTCCAGGCCCTAGAGTATATTTCTCATCGATGCCATCTTTGATAATATTACTCAGGTTGGGATATTTGTAGCTAGCATCTGGAACTTTTGGAAAAATAATATCCTCTTTTTTTATATTTGAAACTTTCTTTGGATTATAGCCGACAATGAATATCCTTTCTCTATGCTGTGGGACCCATTTTGCTGCATCAATTATCGATTTATCCCATACATATCCAAGCCCATCTAAAGTGTCTTCAATAATCGCGAAGGTTCTTTTTCCATCATGCGTTAAAAGATTTTTTACATTTTCTAAAAAAAATGCTGCGGGCCTTTTAATATCCAGTATTCGTTTAATATCGAAAAATAGAGTACCTTGAGTTGGATCTTCAAAGCCATGTTTTCTTCCAAGAGAATTCTTTTTTGAAACACCTGCAATTGAAAAAGGCTGGCAAGGAAAACCAGCAGCTAGAATGTTGTGATCCGGAATAAGTCTATCTAATTTTGCATCAGAAATCTTCAGTGGATCAGTAAACTGACGAACATCACCATAAGGACATTCACCAAAATTTTTCTCGTATGTTTTCTGCGAATATTTATCCCATTCACAACTAAACACACATTTTCCACCCAAATTCTGAAAAGCTATTCGAAACCCACCTATTCCTGCAAAAAGATCAATGAATTTGAATTCAGGGTATTTTACGGGTGGGAAGGGAGTATCTCCCCAGTCAATGGGTATCTGCACCTGATATGGTTCGCTGAGTTCTCTTACCCCTTTTGAGCGTAACGTACGAGTTTGTTTATGCTGTAGCAAGGCAATACAGTGTTTACGCATGGTTGTAGTAAAAAATGGAATCTCTTCATTTTGCGATTGAAGCCAATGGGTAACCATGGCCTCGACTTCATTCCTTTCGATTTTCGGAAAAGAATCCCGCAACGATTCGATAAGAAATGTTTTAATCTCTCTGTATTTTTTCACTGTGCTTCTTTCATCAAACAATGTTTATATTTATCGATAATAACCTAATTTCCGAAAACGCATACTGACGCAAATATTTAAATGTAAGTTTCCCAACTTCCAGTAGATATTTAATTTTTTAATTGTCCGTCATCTTATACTCTCTGATGTCATTCAGATTAAAGACGATAAGTTTTCTAAGATTTTCTTTAAATGTCATGAAATTCATAATATATGTTTCCGTATTATGTGAATATTAACATATTACGTAATCATAATGACATATTTTAAATAAATATCAAGCTAATATTTGTAAACATGACACTGTCTTTTCATCTCACACCTCTACTTCTTCGTATCATGCACCTTCCACATATCTTCATCGTTAAAGCAGCGCTCCGACTCATCCGGGCTCATGGCATCCTTTTCCATGTGCCTGCGGTCATAGGGCTGATTGAGTATTTCATCATAATATTCATGCTGGATCATGAGGTTCATGATCTGGCTCGTGCCTGTCCATATCAGGGAAAGCCGCACATCGCGCAGAGCACGCTCGATCGGATAGACTTCAGTATATCCTACGCCACCCAGAATCTGCATAGAATTGTTTACGATGTTCCATGCGGCTTCAGTAGTGAACCGCTTGGCCTCGCTAACGATCCTGCGCATGTTTGTATAATTTTCATCCACAGCCCTCGCAGCCATATAGGTAATTGCACGCGCCGCATCGAGCTGCGTAATGGAATCCGCAACCATGAAATTCACTGCCTGAAATTTTTTGATGAGCTTGCCAAATGCTGCGCGCCTGTTCGAGTACCGAACCGCAAGATCAAGTGCACCCCAGATGCCAAGGCATCCTGCAGCAGAAGTCATACGCTCAGGGATCATCATCTGATTGAAACATAATGCACCGCCATGGAGCTCTCCTATCAGATTCTCCTTTGGTACCTTTACATTACGGAACACCAGTCTCCCTGTACCTCCGCCCCTGCAGCCGAGAAGGCCATAGTGATACTCTGTTTCTACACCAGGTCCTTTGTCAATAATGAGCAGACTGATGCGGTTATATTTGTGGGCTTTTTCGTCAAAATTTGTCTTACAGTACACGAGAAAAAAGTCTGAACCATCTGCACCGACCACGAACCGCTTCTGCCCATTCACAATGAAGTAATCGCCATCGAGTTTTGCCCGCGTGGTAGCGCCGAAGAAATCAGACCCACCTCTGGGCTCGGTTAAGGCTTCTGCAGCAACGAGCTTTCCCTCAATATACGGTTTCAGATATTTTTCTTTCTGTGCATCAGTGCCAAAATGATTGAGGGCCTCGCCCACGATCGAGGGCATGACAAATGCGCAACCCAGGGCCATGCCAAGGCAGCCGATCTCTTCGGTTGCTGCAACATCAGCAACCCAGGACATCTCCCTTCCTCCCCATTTTTTTGGAAAGCGGATGCCTCGCAGGTTAAGCGCTGCAAGCTTTTCTACAAACTCTTTTCTGGGATAAACGATCTCATCCTTGTCCATTTTTCGTAAAAACTCGCTTGTTATTTCCTCGCGGACAAACTTTTTCACCTCATCTCTGAGGGATCTCTCTTCCGGTGTGAGCATAAAATCATACATGGCGCACCTCCTTTTTATTTTTTGAGAAGTTTATTGGTAGGATCGCCTTCAGCGATCATTTGTTTTAAAACCTGTTTTTCAGAATGACCAGGTAAATAGCCGTGCAGCAATGCCTCCAGAACCACAATGCCGTGCTGGTTTGTGTACACTGCCCTGGCGGTTGCTTTTTGTTTTTCATCGATCTCGTTGATGGTGCATGTGCAGGTGATAGTGTCGCCGAAATACACCGGCTTCTTGAAGCGGAAGCTCATGCCTGAGGCAAACCATGCAACCTGGCCTCCTATCTCAGTGATCAAGCCTGCAACCAGGAGACCGTGGCAGATCCGTCCGTTCAGGTTCTTTACTCGTGCAAAACGGTCATCATAGTGCACCGGATTATAGTCTTTGGTGATATCGCCGAGCACCCTGGTGTCCTGCTCAGTAAAAGTGCGCGTGATGGTGAGCACATCACCCTTCTTTATTCCTTTGACTGCCTTTTTTCTTAACTCTGACACGATCAACCTACCTCAGATTAATTATTCGAAGCCATACCAGGTTGTGATATTTTCTACGCTAACTCGTGTACTCTCCAACCTGTTTGCGGAGAAATCCCAGTTAGGATAACCAATAGCTATCGCAACCATCATACGTTTTGACTCAGGGATGCCTGTATATTTTCTCACCACATCAGAGTACAGAATACCTTGGTCCTCGATACAGGTGCCAAGTCCATGCGTCAGCGCAACAAGGCAAATTGTCTGCATTACTGCTCCTATATC
>JBEKST010000204.1:0-9060 GCA_049516815.1 Bacteroidales bacterium
TTGCAACACTGCTTGGTGGAGCGACTGCATGTTCACGTCCGGTTTCCGATGAAGGCTGGAGACCTCATGAAGAGCATACCGGACAGACAGGAAAGATCATTGCCCCGAACCTATATATTGCTGTGGGCATCTCAGGTGCAACACAGCACCTGGCAGGTATCAGTTCATCAAAATACATTGTTGCCATAAACAGCGATAAAGATGCTCCGATTTTTGAAGCAGCACAATACGGAATTGTCGGTGATGCAGCGAAAATTCTTCCCAAACTGATCGATGCAGTAAAGGAGATCAAAGGGAAATAAAGGCATTAATCGGATTTTACAGGTTTTATCAAATAAGGCACTTTCGGGATCAAGCTGATTGAATATGGTCAAGCAGTACATTTTTGCTTTTTTCTTACTTCTCACACTGGGTATATTCGCTTATACTACCAACCGTATCATCCGTTTTTTCCTGCTTACAAAACCGGCATTCCCGGTAAGGGATTTTGCGAAAAGATTCAAGGTCGTGTTCACCGTTGCATTCGGACAAACCCGGATCCTTCGCAAACCTTTGATGGGCCTTCTTCATGCCTTGGTTTTCTGGGGTTTCTGCGTCATCCTGCTGGGTTCTGTTGAAATGGTCATCGACGGCCTTTTCGGAACCGAACGCATAATGCATATTCAGGGTGGCTTTTATGATTTTATAATTGCTTCCGGGGATATTTTTGCTCTGGTCATTGGGTTTGCCATCATCATCTTCCTCGGGCGTCGTCTTTTCATGCATGTGAAACGATTTGAAGGGATCGAGATAAAAATTATCTCCCGCATAGATGCAAAGATCGCATTACTCATGATCTTATTCCTGATGATCTCATTGCAAGGGATGAATATAACCTATTGCGGAATAAAGGTCCTGAACCATGAAAATATTATGGGTGTTTATCCGGTCAGCCGGCTTCTTTTGGGAATGTTTCCCTTATCAAACGAATCTGCACTCAGGTTCTGGCATGAATTCTTCTGGTGGTCTCATATCCTGACGATATTTGTATTTGCCAACTACCTCCCGTACTCCAAGCATTTCCATGTCTTCATGGCGGTACCAAATGTGTTCTTCTCTAGGCTTGATCCCCTCGGCAAACTTACCAACATGGACAATGTCACCCGCGAGGTCAGATTGATGATGGATCCCAATACCACTTTTACGATTCCTGCACCTGAAGCCCCAGTAGTACGTTTCGGAGTGAAAGATGCTGAAGATATTTCATGGAAGAATTACCTGGATTCATTAGCCTGCACAGAATGCGGCCGTTGTTCTGCTGTTTGCCCCGCCAACCTTACAGGGAAAAAATTATCTCCCCGTAAGATCATCATGGATGTACGGGCCCGAATGAAAGAAAAAGGTCCCGGGCTGGTAAAAAAAGGTAAAACTTATGATGATCAAAAATCCCTCATCCGGGATTACATCAGCGAAGAAGAACTATGGGCTTGCACGACCTGCAACGCATGTGCACGGGAATGCCCGATCAGCATCAATCATCCTACGCTCATCTTAGATATGCGTCGATACCTGGTCATGGAAGAAGGTTCTGCTCCTGGATTGCTGAAAACAACCTTCAGCAACATCGAAAACAATGGCGCCCCCTGGCAATATTCGCATGAAGACCGACTTCTGTGGGTAAAAGATCTCGATATCAGGACCAATTAAATAATATATAAAGGTGAATGGAAACACGTAAACTTGATGTACCTGTAATGGCTGAAGTGTTTGCCCGGGGTGAAAAACCTGAATACCTTTTCTGGGTAGGTTGTGCCGGCGCATTTGATGACAGGTACAAAAAAGTAGTGCGTGCATTTGCAAAGATTCTTTCTTACCTCGACATCAACTATGCCGTGCTGGGAAAAGAAGAATCCTGTACCGGCGATCCCGCCCGCAGGGCAGGAAATGAAATGCTTTACCAGATGCAGGCGATCCGGAACATCGAAATATTCAAAAACTATGAAGTCAAAAAAATCATTACCATCTGCCCGCATTGCTATAATATTCTTAAAAACGAATATCCTGACCTCGGGGGAAACTATGAAGTGATGAACTACATACAGTTTCTCGACACCGCTATCCATGAGGGTAAACTGAAGATAGATCCCTCGGTTTTTACAGATACAAAAGTAACCTACCACGATCCATGTTACCTGGGCAGGGGCAATGGGATCTATGATTTACCAAGATCGGTTCTGAAAAAATTGACCCACAACCTGGTAGAAATGAAACGGCATAAAAGCTTCGCACTCTGCTGCGGCGCCGGTGGCGGACAGATGTTCAAAGAGGCCGAAAAAGGAGATAAGGAAATTTACATCGAACGTACCGAAGAGGCATTGAGTACAGGAGCGGATGTGATCGCTACGGCCTGTCCTTTCTGCATGACCATGCTGACAGATGGTTTAAAGTACAAGAACAAGATCGATACCGTGAAAAACCTCGATATCGCCGAAATGATCGCAATCTCGTTGAATCTTTAACAGCAATCAAAACAGCAATAACAAATGATCATCCTTCATTCCCGAACCCTAAACAAACAGCTTGAAAATGGAAAACGGAAAAACCTTAAAAAGCGGGGTATTCCTTGTAGATGAGATCAGCTTTCAGGATATTTTCATCCCCGAAGAATTCAACGAAGAACAATTGATGATTGCTCAAACATGCAAGGATTTCCTTGAGACTGAAGTGTATCCGAATGTAGAAAAAACAGATGCCGGGGATATCAACCTCATGAAGAGCATTTTAAAGAAAGCCGGGGAACTGGGATTGATGGGGATTGCCTTGCCGGAAGAATATAATGGATTTGGACAGTCGTTCATTACCCAGATGCTGGCTGCAGAGAAGATCGGTGCAGGTTATTCCTTCTCCGTTGCCTTCATGGCCCATACTGGTATCGGGACCTTGCCGATCATGTATTACGGGAATGCAGAACAGCGTCAGAAATATGTTACACGGCTTGCGACCGGCGAATACCTAGGTGCCTATTGTCTTACAGAACCCGGTGCAGGCAGTGATGCCAATGCAGGAAAAACCAAGGCACGCCTTTCTGAAGATGGAAAGTATTATATTTTGAATGGCCAGAAGATGTGGATCACCAATGCCGGTTTTGCAGATATCCAGACGGTTTTTGCAAAGATCGAAAACGACAGGGTTTTGAGCAGTTTCATTGTGGAAAGGAATTTTCCCGGTGTCGTTGTGAATCCTGATGAACATAAAATGGGCATCAAAGGGTCATCCACGGCACAGATTTTTTACAATGATGTGAAGGTCCCGGTAGAAAACCTGATCGGCACCAGGGGAGAAGGATTCAGGATCGCACTCAGCATTCTTCACATGGGAAGGTTAAAACTTGGCGCGAATGTAATAGGCGCTTCAAAAAAGGCCATTGAGGAATCGGTGAAATATGCCAATGAGAGAAAACAATTTGGCGTACCAATCTCAACTTTCGGTTCCATTAAACACAAACTTGCCGAACAGGTGATTCGAACCTTTGCGGGCGAATCAGCTATCTTCAGGGTCAGCAAAGACATAGATACACTGATAACGAAAAATAAAGCCAAATACCAGGATAAAGGAAGGGCAACGATGGAAGCAATCAGTCATTATGCAGTGGAAGCAGCTATTCTCAAGGTTTACGGGTCAGAAGCATTGGATTATGTGATTGATGAAGCGGTTCAAATCCACGGTGGGATGGGGTATTCGGCTGAAATGTCAGTGGAAAGAGGATATCGCGATTCACGCATCAACCGTATTTTTGAAGGAACCAATGAAATCAACCGCCTGCTCATTCTGGATACCGCGATGAAAAAAGCCATGAAAGGTGATTTTGACCTCTTCGGGAAAGCAGCAACCCTCTTCGAAAATATGGATACGATTACCGATGGAATAACAGATGGCGGAACCTACTTCCAGGAGAAATTCAGGGTTATAAAAAACTTCAAGAAGGCGATATTACTTGCGATCCATGGAGCATCCGCCCAATTCGGCAAGACCCTGATCCAAGAACAGGAAGTGATGAATAACATCTCCGACATGACCATGGAAACGTATATTTCAGAATCCATGCTATTGAGGGTGCAGAAGCTTGAAAGTATGAATAAAGAAATGGCTGTGTTTAAGGCGATCCTGGATGTGAACATCTATGAAGCATCGCATAAGATACGGAAAGCAGCATTTGACGCTGTATATTCATTCGCCCCTCAGGAATTGGCATGCAGACTCAGGAAGGTAATGGATCTCCTTACAGGTACCGAATATATCAATATAAAAAACGCCAGGAGGATGATCGCCGACAAACTGATCAAAGATAATACTTACAGATTCTAAGATTATTTTGATTTCGCCATTTCCTTTGGGGCAGGTTCCGGTTTAGTAACGGAGATCTTGATGGATGTTGAATCTTCATCAAAATCAATATGTATGATGTCATCGTCAACCAGTTTGGTTTTGATGATCTCCTCTGCAAGCGCATCCTCAATGTATTTCTGGATGGCCCTTTTCAGCGGTCTTGCGCCAAACTGTGCATCCCATCCTTTATCACAGATGAAATCTTTCGCTTTATCGGTCACAACGATCTGGTATCCCATACCCTTGATGCGTTCGTACAAGTGGGAAAGTTCAATATCGATGATCTTATGAATATCTTCCCGTTCGAGAGAATCAAAGATAACCACATCATCGATTCGGTTTAGAAATTCCGGGGCAAATGATTTTTTCAATGCATTTTCGATTACACTGCGGGCATGATCAGAACTTGCTGCCTGTTTGGCTGCTGTAGTAAACCCAACACCCTGACCGAAGTCTTTCAGTTGCCGTGATCCAATATTGGAGGTCATGATCACGATTGCATTCTTGAAATCAACCCTGCGTCCAAAACTATCTGTCAGAAGGCCATCGTCAAGAACCTGGAGCAACAGGTGGAAAACATCAGGATGGGCTTTTTCGATTTCATCGAGAAGAACGATAGAGTAAGGGCGGCGGCGGATCTTCTCCGTCAGCTGGCCACCTTCCTCATATCCCACATATCCTGGTGGTGCGCCGATCAGCCTGGAAACAGCAAACTTCTCCATGTACTCGCTCATGTCGATCCTGACCAATGCATCTTCAGTATCGAAAAGATATTTTGCCAGGACTTTTGCAAGGTGAGTCTTACCAACACCGGTAGGACCGAGAAAAATAAATGACCCGATCGGCTTATTAGGATCCTTTAACCCTGCACGGTTTCTACGTATCGACCGCACCACTTTCTTGATTGCCTCTTCCTGTCCGATCACTGAATTTGCCAGTTCAGCTTCCATATTCAACAGGCGGTCGCTTTCATTTTTTGCAATTCGTTGAACAGGGATACCTGTCATCATGGCAACCACCTCTGCCACATTTTCCTCTCCTACAATTTCACGGTTGATCTTGGCTTGCTCTTCCCATTTCCGCTTTTCTTTATCAAGAGCGTCTTGCAGCTTCCTTTCCATATCACGGTGGTCGGCTGCCTCTTCAAATTTCTGACTGGTTATGGCCTGCATCTTTTTCTTGCGGGTTTCTTCGATATGAGCCTCGATGCTGATGATCTCAGCAGGAACATGAATATTGGAGATATGGACCCGAGCACCGGATTCATCAAGGGCGTCGATGGCCTTATCCGGAAGGAACTCACACAAGCTTTAATAGCATCATCGGTATATCTTACGAGATGGTGGTCTTCGTATTTCTCTTTAATATTATTCAGGATCTCGATGGTTTCTTCTGCTGTAGTAGGGTCGACCAGCACTTTTTGGAACCTTCTTTCCAATGCACCGTCCTTTTCAATATACTGACGGTACTCATCCAGTGTGGTAGCGCCGATACATTGGATTTCTCCCCTGGCAAGTGCCGGTTTGAACATATTGGAGGCATCCAGTGATCCGGATGCATTTCCTGCGCCGACAATCGTATGAACTTCATCAATGAACAGAATGATATTCGGATTCTTTTCAAGTTCATTCAGAACGGCTTTCATCCGCTCCTCAAACTGTCCCCTGTATTTTGTTCCAGCAACCAGGGAGGCTAGGTCAAGGGAAACTATCCTTTTGTTGAAAAGGGCACGGGAGACTTTCCGCTGAGTGATGCGCAGAGCTAATCCTTCGGCGATAGCCGATTTGCCGACTCCCGGTTCCCCGATGAGGATCGGGTTGTTCTTCTTACGGCGGCTCAATATTTGCGCGATACGCTAGAGTTCCTTCTGGCGGCCTACAATCGGATCCAACCGCCCTTCTTCAGCAGCTTTTGTAATATCCCTGCCAAAGTTGTCCAGTACCGGGGTCTTCGATTTGGAATCGGAACCTTTCTTGGAAGTAGAACCAAAGCTTTTTCCGCCTTCTTCGGGATCTTCATCATCATCATCCTTCGGTAAGATATCCATCGGTTGTACCGGGAGATCTTCGGAACTGTTGGAAATGATCGATCGTATTTCTTCTTTAACAATATCATAAGTGACATTCTTTCCTGCCAGCAACTTGGTAACCAGGTTGTTTTCATCTTTCAGGATGGCAAGAAGAAGATGTTCTGTGCCGATCAGCTCACTGTTGAACCATTTAGCTTCGAGATAAGTGATCTTCAGGGCACGTTCCGATTGCTTGATGAGGGGCAGATTATCTGGGTTAGCCGGTTTCTCTTTATTGCTTGCTACGGCAGATTCAATTTTACGGCGCACTTCATTCAGATCAACACCAAGTGTATTCAGGATCTTTATGGCAAGCCCTTCTCCTTCACGGATGATTCCAAGTAGCAAATGCTCAAGCCCAATGTAATCGTTCCCGAGCCTTACTGCTTCTTCACGGCTGAAGATCAGGACATCTTTAACTCTTTGAGAGAATTTTGCTTCCATTTTATTTTATAGTCTTGATGATATAACGATTAAGATTTCTTTTTATTGAATAGATTCTGTTTTATGTCTTTGTGGGATAGTCAAAAATAATGCCATACATTTTTATTTCCCAAAACCGGGAAAATCCAAAAATACGATTGAAACAGGGAAAATGATGATGAAAGATCAATATTTATTAACACTTTCGTGTTCGTAACACCCAAAAATTATCTCAAAAAAATGGTAGGTTATTACGGGAATTTTTCCTACTTTCGTACCTACAAATGATTATTTTTATTTGTTTGATATTTAGATGATTAACGAAGTATAATACAATGACTGAAGGCGAAAGAATAGTGTTGGTGAACATTGAGAACCAGATGAAGTCCGCTTATATCGATTATTCCATGTCTGTAATCGTACAAAGGGCTTTGCCGGATGTTCGCGACGGCTTTAAACCCGTTCACAGGAGAGTTTTATTTGGAATGTATGAATTGGGGAATTTATCGAACCGCCCTTATAAGAAATCGGCAAGGATCGTCGGGGAAGTACTGGGTAAATATCATCCCCATGGTGACACGTCAGTTTACGATGCAATGGTTCGTATGGCGCAGGAATGGTCGATGCGTTACCCGCTGGTAGATGGCCAAGGTAATTTCGGTTCAATGGATGGCGATAACCCTGCTGCCATGAGGTATACAGAAGCACGCATGCAGAAAATTGCTGAAGAAATGGTGGCCGATATCGAGAAAGATACAGTCGATTTCCAGCTGAATTTCGATGATACCCTGGAGGAACCCACCGTAATGCCGGCACGAATCCCCAACTTACTCCTCAACGGCGTATCCGGGATTGCTGTCGGGATGGCTACCAACATGGCTCCGCATAACCTGAAAGAAGTTGTCGATGGGATCATTGCATATATCGACAACAACAACATCACAATCCGTGAACTGATGCAGTTCATAAAAGCACCTGATTTTCCAACTGGGGGAGTAATCTATGGATACGATGGAGTAAAGGATGCATTCGAGACTGGCCGTGGAAGAATCGTTATAAGGGGAGAAGCCACGATTGAAAGCGACGAACATGGCAGGGATGTGATCATCGTGACCTCCATTCCTTACCAGGTCAACAAAGCTGATATGATCAAAAGGACAACCGAGCTTATCAATGATAAAAAGATCGAAGGGATCACGGAGATCCGAGATGAATCCGACAGACACGGTGTACGGATCGTATATGAGATTCGCAAGGATGCAATCACCAACGTGGTACTGAATAAGCTCTACCAGTATACCCAGCTGCAGAACTCTTTTAACGTGAATAACATTGCACTCGTCAAAGGACGCCCGCAAACGCTGAATCTCAAGAATATCATCCGTTATTTTGTTGAGCACCGCCATGTAGTTGTCGTCCGGCGTACAAAATTTGAACTTGCAGAAGCCGAGAAAAAAGCGCATGTACTCGAAGGTTTATTGGTTGCACTGGATAACCTGGATGCCGTCATCAACCTGATCCGTGCTTCCAAAACACCTGAAGAAGCAAAATCAGGACTTATGTCCACTTTTAACCTTAGCGATATCCAGGCAAAAGCTATCCTCGACCTCCGGCTTCAGCGCCTCACCGGACTTGAGCGCGATAAGATCAAATCCGAATATGAAGAACTTCTCAAACTTATCGCCTCCCTGAAGAACATCTTGGAAGATGAAACGCTGCGAATGAAGATCATAAAGGATGAATTGCTGGATATCAAAGAGAAATACGGGGATGAGCCCAGGACAAAGATCATTTACAATGCCAGCGATTTCAGGATAGAAGATACCATCGCCGATGAAAATGTAGTGATCACAATTTCTCATTTGGGCTATATCAAGCGAACGCCGCTTAGCGAATACCGCGTTCAGAACAGGGGAGGGAAGGGAATGAAGGGGAGTGAGGTCAGGGATGAAGATTTCCTGGAACACCTCTTTGTGGCGACCAACCACAATTACCTGCTCTTTTTTACCGAAAAAGGGAAATGCTTCTGGATGCGTGCGTTTGAAATACCCGAAGGCACGAAAGCATCGAAGGGGCGGGCAATACAGAATCTCATCAGCATCGAACCGGATGACAAAGTCAGGGCCTATATAAATGTGAAAGACCTGAAAGATGAAGAATATACTGCCAACAATTATATTATCCTTGTCGGACGCGAGTTCGCG
>JBEKST010000205.1:0-5607 GCA_049516815.1 Bacteroidales bacterium
TCAGATTGTTCCAGGCGCGATTTCCTATTCCTGGATGGTACCTTCCGGAGCACAGATATTGAGCGGACAAAATACAACATCTATCATCATTCATTGGGGTAATAACGGTGGAAATGTATCAGTGATTGCTGGTAATCAATGTGGGAACAGTAACCCGAGTGTCCTGGCTGTAACGATCACAGCGCCTCCCTCGCAACCCGCATCCATTAAAGGACCTATACTGGTATGCATTGCGGCTATGGTTTCTTTCTCGATCGACCCGGTTCCGGATGCTTCTTCCTATTTCTGGACAGTACCGGCGGATGCAACGATAGTAAGCGGTCAGAATACCGATTCAATTTATGTTCTCTGGGGCGCAAATGCAGGCAATATCACTGTAATTGCCTTTAACATTTGCGGAGAAAGTGCACCCCGAATCCGGGAAATCGGAATTGAAACATTACCGGGATCTGCGGGAACCATCTCAGGTAATGATACGGTTTGTTCAAATAATGAAAGCTATACCTATACTGTTCCTGCGATCGCCGGAGCAACTTCTTATACCTGGTTGTTCCCCACGGGAATATCAATCATTTCCGGAGAAGGAACCAATACTATTGTCGTCATCATAAACCCGGCAGCGGTATCAGGTGTGATTACCGTTCAGGGGAGGAATGCCTGTGGTTTAGGATTAGCCAGTGTAAAAAACATCATGGTAAAAATCTGTGCAGGAATTTCTGAAAACAAAACAGAAACAAACCTCTCAGTTTATCCCAATCCCGCAGAAGGAGTTATAAATCTTATCATTACCAATGGGGAAAATCAAATTGATCTTCAGATTATTGATATCAGAGGACAAATAATATACAAGGAATCACTAAATAACATTCCGGATGAATTCACATATAAGGTCGATGTTTCAGCCTTATCAAGGGGCGTGTATTTTGTAGAAATGATCAACAGTAAACGGTTTATGATCAAAAAGATCATTCTTCAGTAAAAAAAAGGAAGATTTGTAACCTCAACATTATAAAAGCGTCAAAAGGGATAAAAAACAACATTAACCCTTAAAACCGAAAACAATGGAAGCTGGAATTCTAGTCCCGATAGCGTTTTTCGCAATGGTCTTTGGAATTGTTTATATTGTTATCAGAAAAAAAGAACGAATGCTTTTGATTCAAAGAGGTGCTGATGTATCTGTTTTTGAATCCAAAAGAAATAAAACTGCCAATCTGAAGTGGGGATTACTTTTCCTTGGCATTGGTATTGGCATCTTACTTGGAAGGGTTTTTGCCACCTATACCTGCCTCGGTGAAGAAGCATCCTATTTTTCGCTGATCTGTCTCTTCGGAGGATTAAGCCTGGTGATCTATCATTTTATTGCCAGGAATATTGAAAAACAGAATTTATCTCCGAAAGAATAATCCCGTAACATTTTTCTCCTTCCTCAATTGAAAAGTTTGAAGAGCCAGGTAAACTGGCCCTTCTTTTTTTAATATACTTTCAAAAAGAATAAAACGATCCACATTGATCTCCTGCGACGAAATTCCCTTATTCTGATCAATGATCTGCTGAAACAATTTTTTATCCCTCAAAAATTTTATCCGCCCGATGGTTAGATGAGGTACTAAGTTTTGACGACCTGATTCATAACCGATGACTTCCATTTTATCGCGGATGATCTTCATGAGTGTAGCTAGTTCTGCATATGGCTCGATACCCACCCATACTACCCGCGGATCATGGGCGCTTCCGAAAACACCCAGTTTCTGAAATGAAAATGAAAAGACATTTATATCTGCGGACAATTCTTCCAGCAACCGAACAATTTCAGGGATCTTTCCCTCCTCCGTTTCCCCGAAGAATTTCAATGTAATATGGATGTTGTATTCTTCAACCCACTTGATCCGTTCGGGCTGCAACCGGTTTTGAATTTCGTGGAATTGATGAAGGAATGCCTTATCGGGCTGGATTTTTATAGCGGCAAAAAGACGTTTCATTAAAATTAGGGGGATTAAGACAAGAGTATCTTTATTAATTTTAAAACTCACCACAGTAGTCACATTAGTATCCTTAATTATTTTCTAATGTGTTCTATTATTACTATTGTGGTGAAAAACTCAAAATAAAAGTACGTATTTATCTGCACTTTTTATATGGAAAAACAAAACCATTAACCAATGAAAATATTTTTTAATTTTGCCACTGATTCCGGGGTATTAGCTCAGTTGGCTAGAGCGTTAGACTGGCAGTCTAAAGGTCAGGGGTTCGACTCCCCTATACTCCACGAGAAAGTTTTAATGAATGATGAGTAATATTGCTCATTGTTCATTATTTTATTACCACAAGTTTTTTCCCCACGGTAGTTTTTCCCGGTATTTGCAGGTTGTAATAATAGGTACCTGGTGCAAAGTCGCCGGTACTAAGTGTGATATTTGCTGTGCCGGGATTCACCTTAAAACGATTTACTTCTGTTCCCAGGGCATCATAAAATACGATCTCGCCAAAACCAACATTTTCAGGCAATTTATAATCTATCCTGGTATACTTATTTGCAGGATTAGGAATTGGAGATGAAAGACAATTGCTTTCATCGGGCAGATCGTTTGATATTCCTAATGGGTAAGGAGAGGAAGGAGGAGAAATTTTAAAAATATAACCATCACGACTACCATTAAAACTATCGTCATAATATGCACCATTTATAGGGTCCAGCGTATAAGCATCACTACCCCATGCCGTACCAATAAAATAAACAAAATCCTGGCTGTCAACTGCGATATCAGTTCCATAATCCCAACCATCACTTCCATAATATGTAGCCCATTGTCTTGCACCCAGATTATCAAATTCCAGCATAAAGACATCTCGCGATCCATTACGATTGGGTTGAAAATATTCTCCTGTTAATTCCTGGGTTGGAAAATCCGAAGAAGTAGTCATTCCTGTAAAATAAATGCTATTCTGGCCATCCTCACAAATTGAATAACCATAATCATCACCACTACCTCCATAATAAGTAGCCCATTGTCTGACCCCTTGATTATTAAACTTTAAGATAAAAACATCTGTATTTCCACCATTGATTCCCTGCCAATATGCTCCGGATAATTGCTGGGTTGGCAAATCTGTTGAAGTGGTACTTCCAGAAAAATATACATTATCCTCGCTATCGACACATATGGCATAACCAATTTCGTGTCCGGTTCCCCCATAATAGGTGGCCCATTGTCGTACACCTTGATTATCAAATTTTAACAAAAAAGCCTCTGTATTTCCACCACTGGTTCCCTGCCAATATGCTCCTGCTAATTGTTGAACAGGAAAATCTGTTGCAACAGTATAGCCGGTCATATATACATTATCCTGGCTATCTGTACGTATACAATAACCCCTATCTTCGCTGCTTGAACCGTAATAAGTAGCCCAAACCAATGCGCCCTGATTATTAAATCTGATAATAAATGAATCACTACTGCCTGGACCGGTATTATCAGGTTGCCAATATGCTCCTGCCAGTTGCTTGGTTGGCAAATCGTGTGAAGATGTTTCGCCTGTAATATAAACATTATCCTGGCTGTCAATACACATCGAACGGCCAAAATCACTATCACTTCCACTATAATAAGTAGCCCATTGTCTTACACCCAGATTATTAAACTTTACAACACAAATGTCCCATGCAACGGGATTACCCGTTTGCCAATATGCTCCTTCTAATTGTTGGGTTGGGAAATCCGGTGAAGTAGTACATCCCGAAAGAACAATATTATCCTGGCTGTCTAAACAAACAGAATAAAAAATATCACTTCCGGTTCCTCCATAATAAGTAGCCCATTGCCTGACTCCCTGACTGTTAAACTTTAATATAAAAGCATCTTCATCATCTCCTCCTGCATTCGTTTCCTGCCAATAAGCTCCAGATAATTGCTGGGTCGGAAAATCAGGTGAAGCATAAGTCAGTCCCGCAATATAAATATTATCCTGGCTGTCTATCCCGATTGAATTGAACTCATCAGTGCCACTTCCTCCATAATAAGTAGCCCAAACCAATGGGTCAATTATCAGAGTTTTTGTTTTATCGTAATTTCCTATTTCAAATGCTATTAATTGGTCTTTATTTTCAACATATCTGCTTTCTATTCCCTGCTTTTCAGTATTATCCAGAAGGTAAGAAAGTAGATTACCTTCTTCAATATTACCGGCAATGGTTTGTATTTTAAGTTTAGTGTAGTTTTCTGCCAAACTTGTGCTCTGTGCATTCAAAAACCTAATCTTAATATCTTTATAATCTGCTTGCGGATGAACCACAAAATCATATTTCAGTGGGTGTTTCTTTGAGTTTCCATTTGAATAAATCACCCAGTCAATACCTTTGTAAATATTTTTTATGGTAATCTTTCCATATCCTTTTATTCCATAAATCCCTTGCGGGCAATGTGCATAAAAATAATTATTAACACCTTGCGTGCTCTCCTCTTCCTTTATTATATTGACATTAGCGATGGTTGCACCTTCCAGGTTCATGTCTAACCGATAATACATCATTTTTTTGTCTGCTTTCTTTTTTTCTCTAAAAAAGTAAATATCATTTTTAGCTTTTAAGCAGTCTTGTGTTTTTTCCTGTTTTAGAAATACATAACTCAGGCCTTCACTGGTAATATAAATATCACAATTCCCGAAAGATGTTTTAAAAAGTACATTCTCCGCCGGCTTACCAGCGTCATCAATAAATTGTCCTTTATTTTCAAAAAATTCAAGTGGCTGATTGTTAAGCCACTCTCTAGTCTTTGCTTCTTTTGATTTATCAATTTTGTTATTGCTTGAAAACAAAGTAATTGATAACAAGCAAAATAAAACTAAAAATATGTTTTTCATATGGGGATTTTTTAATATTTACCTAGTCAAAGTTGTGTTATAGACACATAACCCTCACTTTGGTTGCTTGATATTCATTATTTTCCTGTTTTGGTTGTTACCTTATTTTTAAGGCTTTCAAAAATCCATAAGTGTTTAAAAATAATTGAAAAATATTCGGCCATTAACATATTCATCGTATATTTGCGATGAATAATTGAAACAACTATGTCGCATCTTAAGAGCATCAATTATAAAGAAGATGAAATTAACCTCGCACGGTATGCCAAGGTCTTAGGACACCCGGCAAGAATAGCAATCCTGAAATTCCTGGCAAGTGAAAACACCTGTTTTTGCGGCGAGATAGTAGATGAACTTCCCATCGCCCAGGCAACCGTTTCACAGCATTTAAAAGAACTGAAAAACGCAGGGTTGATCCAGGGAAGCATTGAGCCGCCGAAAGTCAGATATTGCATCGACCCGGAAAACTGGAAGACAGCAAAGAAGTTACTTGATAATTTTCTTAAGAAAAGCAAAAAAATTCCTTGCTAATGAGACGAAATTAAAAATTAATAATGTCGTAAATGAATAATGAATGATTCTGCAATTATTGATTCTGTAATTACTCATTATTGTAATACCCCAAAGCATGAAAATCCTGATCCTTTGTACAGGCAATTCCTGCCGCAGCCAGATGGCAGAAGGATTCCTGAAATCCTTCGATTCGCGACTGGAAGTTTTTTCTGCGGGAACACATCCGGCTTCACACGC
>JBEKST010000206.1:0-5586 GCA_049516815.1 Bacteroidales bacterium
ACAATGATGCAAACATCATCGCCCTACCGGCTCGTTTCATTTCCCCTGAAGAAGCATTGAAGCTGGTGAAGATTTTTTTTACAACAGATTTCGAAGGGGGAAGACATGAACGTAGGGTTCAGAAGATACCTGTTCCAATTAAATAAAAAACTTCTATATGTCGAATATCCTTGATAAATTTCTGGCCGATGCAGAAAAACGCTCTTTTGACCCGGAGCACCGCAGGCGGTTGGATTTTAATATTGGCAGGTATGATGAAACTGTAATCAAGGGAAAACAGCAATTTTCCAACCTTGAACTCGCACGCCGGCGGGCAGCCATGCGAAAACATAAAGCCCTCAGTAATCTCGACCGCTATCTGGTTGAATTTGAAAGCAACTTTGAAAAACGCGGTGGTAAAGTCATCTGGGCTCCTTCAGAAAAAGATGCCCAGAAAGAGATCCTGTCCATCATTAAAAAAAACGATGCCCACCTGATTGTCAAGCAAAAAACAATGCTTTCAGAGGAACTTGAGATTAATGAATTACTTCAAAAACATAAACGCGAAGTCATTGAAACTGACCTTGGTGAGTTCATCGTTCAATTAGCCGGCGAAAAGCCCTACCATATACTCACCCCGGCCATGCATAAATCAAAAGAAGATGTAGCCGAACTCTTCCATGAAAAATTCGGAACTCCTTTGCACAGCACTCCGGAAGATATTGCACGGTTTGTAAGAGAACAGTTAAGGATAAAATTCATTCGTGCCGACGTCGGGATTACCGGAGGAAATTTCTTGGTCGCAGATATCGGCGCCTTGGTGCTGATTGAAAATGAAGGAAACGGATTACTTTCTTATGCTTTCCCAAAAATTCACATTGCCATTGTCGGTATTGAAAAAATTATTCCATCTATGGAGGACCTCGACCTGTTTCTTCCCTTGCTGGCTACTTATGGTACCGGACAGCATATCACGGCATATAACAATCTCATTTTTGGTCCGAAATTGAATAGCGAACCCGACGGACCAGAAGAAATGTATGTCATTCTCATCGATAACCGACGTACGGAAGTGCTCAAACACATAGAACAGAGACAAGCCCTGGCTTGTATCCGTTGCGGGGCTTGCCTGAACGCCTGCCCGATCTACCGCAGCATTGGCGGATATACATATGGAGCTGTTTATTCGGGACCGATCGGCTCAGTAATTTCCCCGCATTATCTTGGATTGAAAGATTACAATCACTTAAGCTATGCCTGTTCACTATGCGGGAAATGTACTGAGGTTTGTTGCATGCATATCCCCTTGCATGAACTGTTATTGTATAACCGGAATGAAACAGTAAAAAAAAGATTCCTAAAATCGTCCTGGAAATTTATGATGAAAAGTTGGAAAATGATAATGTTGCGAAGATGGATAATCGACAAAACAGGTACTAGGATGAAAAATAAAGCCTTCAGAATGTTCTTCAAAAAATGGTGGGGCCCACGGAGAGAACTACCCAAATTTGCAGAGAAAAATTTCAAACAATTATGGCTCGAAAAACATCAGAATAATTGATGGTCAAAATCTTCTGATGATACTCAAAATGGATTCAAGATAAACGGATCCGAATAAATTCAAATGAATCAATAAAGGATACAGCTTAAAAATATCCAACCGTTTCTGCCACCCTTTTTCCAAAGGATATTCTTCGAGGTAAGAAGTATAGAATGATTCATCAAATCCACCAAAAAGTGTAGTAATGGCAATATCAACCTCACGATGACCATAATAAACTGCGGGATCGATCAGGCAGGCTTTGCCGTCTGGTGCCACCATGTAATTTCCTCCCCAGAGATCGCCATGAAGTAAAGCAGGTGGCTCAACCGGTAACAGTTCATCAAGCCGGACATACAATCGTTCAAATGCGGCAAAGTCAGAGGAAGAAAAATAGACATTAGCCAGTGAAACCTGTCTTTTCAATCGTTCTTCCACGAAAAATGAGTTCCAGGAAGTATGTTTTTTATTGCTCTGCGGAAGAGAGCCCATGTAGTTATCAAGTTCGTGACCGAAATATCCTGTCGTGTGCCTGTGCAAACGCGCAAGCGATCGCCCAAAATCATGCATGAAAGAAGAACTTTTTCTACCCTGGTCAATGTATTCCAGTAAAATGTAAGCAAACGATCCAGCATAACCCGTGCAGCAGACTTCCGGAACATGAATCTCCCCGGCGCTATTAAGTAATATAAGCCCATCCGCTTCACAAGTAAACATATCCGGGAATCGGTCATGCAGGTTGAATTTAATGCAGAAATCACCAATACTGGTTTGCAGCTTGTGAACATGATTAATACAACCTCCGGAAAGAGAAGAAGCCTTCAGTATAGTGAAAGAAATATTCCGGGTACGGGAAAAAAAGTCAACCAGGGAATCTGCGACCTCCTGCGGAATCATTTTAATGCGTGGTTTGATGCCTTACCCCGGGCTTCCGGAAAAGGAAATGATCAAAACCAACGAGTAAACTGCCAGCCAGAATAACCATCAGGGGAATCGAAATAATTTTGACATTTGAAATCAGGAGTCTGAATTCTGCAAACAATGAACCAAAATAGGGAAAAAAGTTCTTTGTGATAAATCCTTTTCCGGGAATATAATCTGTAAACGGAAGATCCGAGGTCATAAGAAATAATACAGAAACAAAGAAAAGAAGAATATATGGCCAGGATGACCGGAGTATAAGATAAAAAGGTTTTTTCAAGGGGGCAACTTCGGGTGCCTTAAGGATCTGTTCCATGACATTCTCCGTAAAATCATCCCCGGGACTCTCCTATGATTGGTTCCTAAAAAGGTCCTTCAATAAATCATCCTGTAAAAAATCTTCTTTTTCCATTTCAATTGCAAAGATACAATTATTTCAATTTGTTAATTTCTTTTAATAAGCCCGTTCATCTCTTCATATAACTTTTTCCGTATCCGGTGGAGCCTTACCTTGACATTTGAAACCGATAAACCGGTAATATCACTGATGTCTTCAATAGAATTTTCATTTTTATAGAACAAGGTTATCAACAGGTTGTCTTCTTCCGGCAAACGTTGCAGCGCCTTCTCAAGGATCAGCTGACGGTCATTCTCCTCCAGTTCATTCATGTTCCGGCCAATCTCATCCGTAGAATAATTAGTGATGACCGTTTCTTCTATCGCAACCATTTCAACCCTTTTTTTCCTTATCTTCGATATCGATGCGTTATAAGCAATCCGGTAAAGCCATGTGGAGAACTTCGATTTCCGTTCAAATGTGCTCAACGACTGGTAAGCCTTTAAAAAAACATCCTGCGAGATCTCCTCTGCGTCTTCCCGGTTATTTACGATCTTCAGAACAATCATAAAAACCAGGTTTTTATGTTTTGCAACCAATGATGCATAGGCCGAAACGTCACCGTTTAACACTCTCCCGATGTAATCGTTGTCGTCCTGAAACTTCATTTTGTGATTTAGACGTTAATAAAATGACAGGGTTACATAAAATAAAAAATATCCCTGGTTATTCAACGTTAAAATTAGTAATAATGCCTGTATAAGAACGATAATTATTGCAAACATACGGTTTTTTTATATGTTTGTATTTGGATATTAAGCAAGATCCCGGATAAATATATCTTATGGATACTGTTAATTTTAGAAAACAGACATTAAGGATCAGGACTATTTTTTTGGTCTTTTTCGGATTCTGTGTGATCTCCTTAAAGCTTTTTTCCCAGAATGGTAACGACTCCAATCTCGATCAGCTACCCCGTTCAATGTGGAATAAAATCCTAGCGCCAGAAAACAATTACATCACATCAACTGTCATCACGATCAACAACTGGGATAATTTTAACCTGGGAGTTGATTTCGCAGAGAGTAATATGACCGCCAATCCCGGGATCCCAACCTGGTATTTCACCGCTTACAATATCAATGTAGGGCATTATTCGGAAGACGGGCTCAATTGGGTATCAGTAGTTCCCGATTTTGGTTCCACCATGCTAGGCAATCCAGTGGTTGCATATGACAGTCTGGGAAATCTTTTCTATGCAAATATGTATGGTACCACCAATTCTATCCTTGGATTAAAAGTTATTAGCTCATCCGATAATGGTATAACCTGGGGCTCCGGGATTACTGCTCTTGCTGGGAACGACAAGGGCTGGATTGCCTGTGATCAAACCAATGGGCCCAATGCTAACAATGTTTATGCTTGCATGAGCAACAATAATGTGGGGAACTTTTCCAGAAGCACAGATCACGGGCAAACCTTCACCAGTACTTTTGCCCCGGCCACCCAGAGTATTCCTGGAATGATGATCTGTGTGGGCCCCAACAACAACATTCAGGGTGGATCAGTTTATGTGGTTACCAATTCCGGAACCCCATTTGCTTCTGTCTATACCTTTTACCGTTCCCACGACGGTGGACTTACATTTACGCTAATGTCATCACAGCAATTTTCCAATTATGTAGGTACAGATATAAATGGAAGGAATTCCGTTTCCGGAATGCGTACCCGTCCCTACCCAATGATCGCAGCGGATAACAGTTATGGCCCTCACCGTGGAAGATTATACCTGGTTTATGCATCCAACGATCCTCCAGGAAATGAAAATATGCCAGATATCTTCAGCCGCTATTCCGATAACGGAGGAATCACTTGGTCGACAGCAAAAAAAGTAAACGATGATGCCAATACGCAAAATAATAATCAATGGCACCCTGCCATCTGGTGCGACAAGGAAAACGGGCGCCTCTATGTTCAGTGGATGGATACAAGGGACACGCCTACTCACGACAGCGCCTATATTTATGCAGCCTATTCTGAAGATGGAGGGATGAATTTTGTCGCTAACCAGAGAATCTCAAACAAGAAAATGAAAATTAATTGCCCGACATGCGGAGGAGGAGGAACTCCAAGTTACCAGGGTGATTATAATGGGATCTATTCAAATAAAAAAGTTGCGATGGTCGGCTGGACCGATTTCAGGAACGAAAATTTTATGAGTACTACGGCTTATTTCCCCGATTTCGCTATGGCCATCGATCATTCTATAGATACGCTTTTTACTTCTCTCGACAGCACCCTCTTCAACATTTCCATTCCGGAAGTAAAACTTTATTCTGATACGGTTCTTCTTTTTGGTACGGTATTTCCGGTACCGGTTGCGGGAACGCTTACGGTTTTATTTCCTTCCGGGAACAAGATAACTACTTTCCCGGGCTCTCTTCCCGCAAAGGTAAAACTAACCGGTGCTGTTCCGACGGGATATTATCAAGTTCAATTTATAGCTCAAAGTCCCAATGGTACGCCAGTTCATCAGCGAAATGCAACAATCCGTGTACTTTCAGGAGATTCAGTTTATGTTGTTGCAACGGCAACTCCCGATTCCATCTGTGCGGGTGAAAACTCTCAGCTTTTAGCAACAACGATAAAGGGAACAAGTCCATTTATTTTTTCGTGGACACCCACCACCGGACTAAATAACCCCAATATTGCCAATCCTGTTGCATCCCCAACAAAATCTACATGGTATCATGTCACTGTGATTGATGCTGATTCTCACACAGCCAGCGATAGCACCCTTATCAGCATA
>JBEKST010000207.1:0-5581 GCA_049516815.1 Bacteroidales bacterium
TTTTCTTTAAGTGTTAATATCAAATTTTCGAGATCTTTTTCTTTCTTTTTCGGCAATATCGTTCTTTTATTTTGTTGAACTTCGTTATAATAGTCTAAAAGGAAATAGTCGGTATTATTCACGTAGCGATCATGTAGATGATTCTCTACAATTTTAGTCGCATTTTTCGTAGTCAAAGATTCACCAAACGATTTAATTATAAATGTCAAATATACTATTGATATATAATGTAAAATGATCCCGACTACAAAACAAGCAATTCCAATCAAAAATACCATCCATCCTATATTGAAGAATAGATTTATTACCAAGCCAATAACTGATAAAATCGCTCCAATTATTAACACTATCGTGCTAAGTTTGTAAGCTGGTTTGCAAATTCGTATAAACGTTGTGCTGTAACTCATTTTTGATCTTTTTCTATTCTTCTTTGTTTTCGTGCAGAATTTCCTAATCATTTCAGGGTTTTGTCCTTTTTTATAGGGTACTTTCTGGAAAACACACTTTTTATTTTGGGTATGCCTCTCAAATATAGTTATTTAATTCATATACAACTACTTACTAATCCTATTAATGACGGACGAGAATACGTCCTCCTCGGTTGGATAAAGTTTTTTGCCAGTTGAATACTAAGTATACATGATAAGTTATCCTTCAATAATACTATAATGTGTTACATGGATGGTTAATTCATCATCGATTGACATAACCCTTCTGATAGTGAGAATGAGGGTTAACTTGGGTTTATACAGAGAAATGGAAACAAAGCATTCGGAATAGTAAAATGACCTTTTTCATCTTTTTTGCAGTTTTTTAATCGGCCTGCAATATATGAATAATGTATCAATATGTAGCCGATAAAAAATTATTTTAAGTTAACTACCTTCAAAACAATCCCAATTTGGCTTATTGATTCCCTCAAACGATTGGTATTATTTTACTTAGAAGTACTGAAATGGGATATTTTGGGGAAAGAAAAAAAACTTATGCCCCATCCGATCCGCAAATAAAAAGATGGCTACGATAGTGGCCATCTTTTTTGTAAGAGGTGAAGTAAATAATAACCATCATCCAGCATCCAGAAACCAGCATCCAGATTACTTCGCGTAACTGATTGCTCTCGTTTCCCTGATCACAGTAATCTTGATCTGTCCGGGATAGGTCATCTCGCTTTGGATCTTACGGGATAGGTCAAACGCAACCTGGCTGGCATCGGCATCGGAGATCTTATCGGCGCCAACAATCACGCGTAGCTCACGGCCGGCCTGTATCGCATACGTCTTAACAACCCCCGGATAAGTCAGTGCAAGCTCTTCAAGATGTTTGAGGCGTTCGATGTATGCATCCACAACTTCCCTGCGGGCTCCTGGGCGTGCGCCTGAAATGGAGTCACAAACCTGGACAATCGGGGAGATGAGGTTATCCATTTCGATCTCATCATGATGCGCGCCAATGGCATTGCAGATCTCCGGTTTTTCCTTAAATTTCTCAGCTGTCTTCATTCCCAGGATGGCATGTGGCAGTTCCGGCTCCGTATCGGGAACTTTCCCTATATCATGAAGCAATCCTGCCCGCTTTGCTTTCTTCGGATTCAGCCCGAGCTCAGCAGCCATGGTTGCAGAAAGCTTGGCTACTTCAATGGAATGTTGCAAGAGGTTTTGTCCATAGGAAGAACGGTATTTCATTTTCCCGATCATCCGGATCAGTTCATGATGAAGGTTATGAATACCCAGGTCAACGGTGATCCGTTTCCCGGTTTCAATGATCTCCTGTTCGAGTTGTTTTTTCGTTTTTGCTACCACCTCTTCGATACGGGCCGGGTGGATACGTCCATCCGTCACCAGTTTGTGAAGGGATAAACGGGCAATTTCCCTTCTTATCGGATCAAAACCCGATAATATGATGGCATCCGGCGAATCATCAATGATGATCTCGATACCGGTCAATGCTTCAAGAGTGCGGATATTACGCCCTTCCCGTCCGATGATCCTTCCCTTGATCTCTTCATTCTCGATGTTGAATACCGAAACCGTATTTTCAATGGCATGTTCCGTCGCAGTACGTTGAATGGTCTCGATGATGATCTTCTTGGCTTCTGTGTTTGCGGTGATCCGGGCTTCTTCGATAATATCTTTCATCTGGACCAACGCTTCCGACTTGGCATCTTCTTTCAGGGTCTCGATCAGCTGCGTCTTAGCTTCAGCTGCAGAGAGGTTTGAAATGGCTTCCAGTTTTTCAATCTGGATTTTCTGGCTCTTTTCGAGATCCTGCTGTCTTTTGTTCACAAGATCCATCTGGGTCTGAAGGTTCTGCCGGATGATAACCGTTTCTTTTTGTTTTTTCTGAATTTCTTCTGTTTTCTGGTTAAAAACAGTTTCTTTCTGTTTTAAACGGTTTTCATTTTTCTGTACTTCGTCGTTCTTCTCATGAATATACTTTTCATGTTCGGATTTCAGTTGCAGGAATTTTTCCTTTGCCTGCAGGATCTTGTCCCGCTTGATCATTTCGGCCTTTTCCATGGCCTCTTTCAGTATCATATCCCGTTTACGGTCCATGGCCTTCCGCAAGATTGTTCCTGTGATCAGTCCGCCGATGATGATTCCCGATACCCCGATGATGAGTATGGCCAGTGGGTCCATCGGCAATGAGATGCTTAATATGGTTAAAATGTCCATCTTTGGTTGTATTTAGTTAAAATAAAACCCGCACTATTCCAGAGGTATTGATAAACCTCAATTGACATGGATAGGGCTGCCTGGCATTTCGAACGTCCACTGCCGCTGCCTTAGCTGCGATTCCTGCCGAAGCAGGATGAGGCCTGTCCTAGATGTCTTGAGCTTACGCCCTAATGTTTGTAATGTTAGGTTTACAAACTGTTTGGAATGAATGCGGGTTACCTTTAGGTAATGTCAAAGAACGTTTATACTAACGGGCTTTTTAAAAGTTCGTTCAAGGCATTGTCAATCCCTGTTAGTTTGTCATTCAGAAGGAGTTCTGATTCCCTTGTTACCTGCTCATTCTGAAGAAAACTAACCGTGTATTCGAGTGCGATCATCGCCAACAGGTCCTGCTTGTCTTTAAACGCGTAATTGCTCGAATATTCCTTTATTCTTTTATCAATCAGCTTTGCCGCATTCCTGAACAACTCTTCCTGCTCTTTTTCAACGACCAATTTGTAAGGACGGTCGGCGACAGTTATTGATATTGAAAACTCACTCATTTGCTATGAACTTTACTTCTATATATTCAGCAGCCCGATGCAATGATCAATTTCCCGCACAAGTTTTGCAATCCTTTCTTTTGCTTCTACTGCTCCATCTTTATTTTCTATCGTTTTTGTTATTCTTATTGTATTTATTTTTTCTTCGAGTTGACGGATAATTTTTTTATGTTCTTCATGGATTTTTTTTAGTTCCTGGATTTCTTTTTGATATTCATCTGTTTTTTCCCTGAGTTGCTTCTGCTGTTCAATCAATTTCAGCAGTTTATATTCAATGTTTGTTACAAAAGATAATATGCTTGTCATTTAGCAAAACAGGAAATGGTATTGCAAAGATAAGCAATAACCTTTTGTTTTGAAAAAAAAATGATCTTCCCAGAAGATCCCGTTACCGTCGGATTATTTTACAACGGAGAATGGTATCCCCTGTTTTTACGGCACAAACATAAATGCCTGCAGGAACCGCTTTGCCCGCGGCATCTTTACCATCCCAGGTGACCGAATGCATCCCCTGGCCTTCTGAAGCGATGTTCAAGGTTTTTATATTCCTGCCGGGGAGATCGTAAATGTCAATGGTCACCAGACCTGCCCCCCCTGAAAAATACTCGATCCGGGTTTCATCCTTAAATGGGTTTGGCGAACATTTTATCATCCTGGTGGCATGACCTTTCAATGCATCTTCTCCGGTGAGGATATCCATGTTGGTTGCCCACAACTGCCAGTGACCTCCGCGGTATGATTCCCAGATGTCAAAAAGTTGGTTGTCTAAACCAGAACCGTAATGAATACAATTATTGAAGAGTTGCGGATGGGTGTCAATACCGCTGTATAGTGAAAGGTCTATATAGGTCGTATCAAATAACCATGAATTTACATAGACCTCCATGTTGCCTGTAATATCTGAAGCAAATGTGAAAAAATCGACATAGAGAGGAACGTCCTTATCGGTTGTAATATTTACGTTGCAGAGGGACGGTGAAATATTATTGCTGTTAGCGAAATTGTTGAACGAGGAAAACTGGAGCAGGTTGAGGTCAAATCCCTTAATAACCCAGTAAGTACCGCTTTTATTCTGCCAAAAAATGTATCCGGGAAATAGAATTCCATAGGAATCATTACCAAAGGTCAGATGACTGTTTGAGCCTGTAACGTCAAGTGGCAATGTGGATGACCAGACGTGGGTCACAGGGTCACATTTCGAATAAAAAGCCCCTGTATCGGCTCCCATTGCCTTTTCATAGCCAACATAGTAATCACCGCCTTCAACCGGATTGGAACAGCTAGCTGATGCCAATATCACAGTATCCACCGAAGCTCCTTTGAACAGTATTTTCCCATCCCTTTCCCATGAAAAGTCTTGCGAATCTCCGAAATGAAGGCTCCTTTCATTCAGTCCTGATCGGATGAATGGAAAAGGTCCGAGTGCCATTTCGTTCTTCATCAAGATGGAATAATACAGGTCCCAGTTCCCATTCATGTCAGTTTCATAACTGAAATAGAAAAGGGTATCCCCGGTTCCTCTCCGGAATACACGCGGGTGTTTAAAATGTACATTAAGCTGGGCAGCAACCATAAAAGGACCTGCCATGGTGGTCAGGTTGCGGGCATAGATCCCGGTAGATAGCGAATCTGATGACCTCTCCCACAATAAATACAAGGTATCCGGCTGGATCATTTCATCCGGAACGATCGACAAGGTGGCATTCACATTGTCGGACAGTGAATCTGTCAGGGGAAAAGGAGGTCCCCATGATTCCTGTGACTTTGCTTTTACAACAAATGCCAGGATGATAATAAGTATGTAAAGATTTTTCATGTGAAGTTTTTCTCAAAGTTAATTTTTTTATTAAAAAAAGTCGAAAAAAAGATATTACCTATCTCTTTCCTGACCGATTAATGCAGGATGATAAAATTGAGATGTGAGATATGAGATATGAGATGTGAGATGTGAGATGTGAGATGTGAGATGTGTTTTTATTTAATTATGAATGAACTTTAAAATAAATCTGGTATGAATGAAGAATTCCTGCATTACCTCTGGAAATACCGGCTGCTCGATCCCGAACTCCGCACGGTTTCCGGGGAACCTCTGGTCGTTCTCCATCCCGGTGAACACAACAAGGACGGTGGTCCTGATTTTTTTAATGCCCGGCTGAAAATCAACGGCACGACCTGGGCAGGCAATGTCGAGATCCATGTGAAGGCTTCTGCATGGTACAAACACAGGCACCAGAACGATCCTGCCTATGATAACGTGATCCTGCATACCGTGTATGAGAATGATGTAGAAGTTACCCGACGGTCGGATGAAAAGATTCCCACCCTGGTTTTGAAAGGGCATTTTCCCGGTTACATCTATGA
>JBEKST010000208.1:0-5568 GCA_049516815.1 Bacteroidales bacterium
CGAGCGTAAGACAAATAGTGAGTTCAAGCAGTTCATTTACGTCGCGAAAGGTTCATGTGGTGAATTGCGATCAATGATTTATCTTGCTAAATCATTAAAATATTTATCAGATGAGAATACCTCAGTACTTCTCAAAAAAAGCACAGAGATCTCTAAAATCTTATCGGGTTTGATAAAAACACTTTATGAACTTTATAACTTTATAACTTTATAACTAACATTCATGCAAGAATTACGAATCATCGGACTTCTCATCACCGACAGGATCAAGGAGGCCGGGTTGACACAACAAGTGCTGACTCAACATGCTCATGTTATTAAATCCCGCCTGGGGTTTCATGAAGTGAGTGATGATGTTTGCAGTCGTGTTGGTGTGATGCTGCTTCAGCTGAGGGGAAAAACTGAAGATTGTGATAAACTGGAGAATGCCCTTCGCGAAATCAGGGGGATCGAAATCCAGAAAATGTCTTTTCACTATTAACAATTTAAACATTTCGAAGATGGCAAACAAAGAGATCTGGATCCTTGGCATCCACATTTCCGACCGGGTCAGGAAAGCTGAGCTTATTCAACCGGTGCTCACAAAATTCGGCTGCACGATCCGTACGCGTCTCGGGCTTCACGACGTGACCGAAGAATTTTGTTCACCCAACGGTACGATCCTTCTGGAACTCATCGGCGACCCGAAAGAGTTTATCAAACTCGAAAATGAATTACTGATGATCGATGGGTTGGAGGTGAAGAAGATGGTGTTCTTTGAATAGCTGGCGAGCTGATGAGCTGATGAGTTAGCGAGCTGACGAGTTGGCAAATTTTTTCTGCGAAACTCCGCGATTAATCAGCGAAAATCTGCGAGAAACTGTTGTACGAATATTTCTTTAACCACCGAATCCGCAAAGAATTCGTAATTCATAATTTATAATTAAACGAGAGTGATCCTCGTTCCTCCATTGTCAATTCCCAACATGGTCGTTTTCGTAATGATGGTGTCTTTCCCTGAATTTTCCACAAAGCGGATAGCTGCACGGATCTTGGGCCCCATGCTTCCATCTGGGAACTGGCCTTCGTCGAGGTATTCCTGTGCTTCGGCAATGGTCATCCGGTCGATCGTACGCTCCTGTGGAGTATTGTAATCCAGGCAGACCTTCGGGACATCCGTCAGGATGAAGAATTTATCTGCATTGATCTGGGAAGCAAGCAGAGCCGATGCGAGGTCTTTGTCAATTACGGCATCGATACCCTGAAGCTTGTTGGTTTCAACATAAAAAACAGGGATCCCTCCTCCCCCGACGGCAATCACGATATTTCCTTCACGGGCTATCTTTTCAATGGTTTTTTTATTGATGATGACCAGTGGTTTTGGAGAGGCAATTACTTTTCTATATCCCCTTCCGCGAGCATCTTCCTTGTAAATGGAACCATTTTCAGCCGTAAATTTTTCTGCTTCCTTTTTTGTATAAAAAGGACCAATTGGCTTTGTAGGGTTCTTGAAGGCTGGATCCAGCTTGTTTACCAGCACCTGTGTGGCAATGGTGATGATGTCGCGTTCCATATCCAGCGACTGGAGAACATTCTTCAGCTGCTGTTCGATGATATAACCGATAAATCCTTGTGAATAGGCTACACAGATGTCCAATGGCATTTCCGGAATGCCGTACATCTTGTACCCGGCCGCATTTGCCAGCATGATATTGCCCACCTGCGGGCCATTCCCGTGAGTTATCACAATATTGTAATCCCGATCCAGCAATTTTACCAGGCTTTTAGCTGTAGCCAAAGAATTACTCTCCTGTTCATCGATGGTTCCGATCTGATCACTCTGTAATAGAGCATTTCCCCCCAGAGCAACAACAGCAAGTTTTTTCATAGTCTAATTTTTTTTTCGATAAAAAAAGGATTATTATCCTTTACTGATCTTCTACAGTTGTATTTTGTAACATCTTCATAAGCAGCACAATAACCTGTTCAAAAATAATCTTACCACCACATATTGTGATTTTACCATATGATTTTGAGATGTTTGTTTTTTACAGTGATCTTATTGCAGGTGGTAATGCAACACCAACCGCTTTAAAGATATTAGCAGATATACCATGGCAGTTTGTTCTGATGGCCAGTTTGGAATGTTCTTCTTCCAGAGTGACTTCCTGTAATGCCGTGAGATTCCGTTTAATATCATTCCACTCATAATCCATGCCATGCTTCTGCAACCGTTTATCCAGTTCTTTTCTTAACACTAGCGCTAAAAAACTGCAAAATACGTGACCGCGAATGGTTTCATCCAGTTTATGAAAAATCGGTCGTGTTTCCAGAACGGTTTTCACGTCACGAAATGAGTGTTCGACCATCCAGAGTTCTTTGTATTTTAAGGCTACTTCAGCCGTTGATAGATTGTTATTGGTTTGCAAGACCCATTTGCCATCAAAGCGTTTTTCTTCTTCCACTTTATTCTTGTCGATACGAATTGAGCCCCGGTTTATTTTCAAAAACTTACTGTATCCTTTATTACCGATGAGTGATTTTGGATTGCTATCGATTTTTTCTTCCAGTGATTCGAGTATGGATTGCCTAGTCAATGCATCGTGCCGTGCTTGTCGCTCGTTGAAGCATAAGATATACCGGATGCCATCAACGATCACTTCTTTCACTTTCAGAGGATGGAGGCTATTCTGGAGTTCACCTTCCATGTGAACTTCTTCAAACCTCCCGGCTCTGGTTAACACTTCCTCCCTTATAAGTTTCTGCCTGCGCATTCTAACGCCCAGGATGTATGAGAGCTCTCTTTCTTCTAACCCTTTAATGGTGGCTTCGCTGATCATCCCCCGGTCAGCAACAATACAAAAATCATTCACACCAAAGCGCTTTCTGATGCGATCCGTTATGGGTAATAAGGTGTTCACATCAGCCGTATATCCAGGCCAGAGTTCACAACAGACAGGATCTCCGTTACCATCCAGAACGGCTCCAACAACCATCTGGTTTAAATCAGGACGATGATCTTTGCTGTGCCCCAGGTATCCCAGTGTGTCGCCTCCATTGCCTTCAAAATAAATCGATGTGGTATCGAAAAACACCAGGTCCAATCCGTTGAACAAATCCTGGCGGCGTGTAAACAAGCGTTCTTCGATCAGGTCTTTATTACAGCGGGGGGAGAATGGTGTTTTATCCCGTTGATCAGGTAGTTCCTCTCCAAGATATCCCATCGCGCGATACAATTGATGCAGGGAAAGGCAGTCGGCACTTTCAATCCGATAGTTCTCTTTCCACTTCGTGCAGGAACGATCATTTCCACTGGCAAACAAGCGATGTAATACAGTAAGGAACATGGCCCGTTCGATATTAAACGTAAACTTTCTCCCTCCTGTCATTTCATTTATTATGAATGGCAGGCCCAGTTCACTCCAGATGCGTTCAAAGATCAAGGCGGGCCCGATGGAAATACTATTGGCATCAACCTGGCTCCCTCCGGTTAATACCATCAGGGCTTCTTTAGAATACCTGGAAAGCTTTGATATCAGGGTATCGATATCTTTGCTTCCGGCAACTTCATCAATACGGCCCAGAGTGCCGATCAGTCGTTGCTTGGTTTTGCCTCCTTCACGATAGTTCTGAACGATCTGAAGGTACTCATTGACTCCGGTTCTTTTAGTACGAACAAACATAATAAACAGAATAGTGACACACAAAATATAATGTATATTATAACTGTATTTCAATTTGTTAGTAACTTTTATAAAATTGTTAATACCATCACGTTTTTAAAAAATAATCATTTTTCAAAACACATCAATCAGATAATCAATATTTTGTATTTTTGGGTCAGTCAACAACTGTAGAAGATCAGCTTTATATATTCGTTCAAAACTTATGCAAATGTAAAAAAAACATTCAATTTTGCCTCATGAAGCAACAACGCAAGGCCTATATTTACTCCCTCTTCGAAGTCCTCCCTTCTTTTGTTCCCTTATCCTGATTCATTTTCTTGTTGGAGAAGTTATTTTTCTTTCCGTGGATAATGGATATTGGATTGATTTTCATCATTGGCAGGATTATCATTCTGCAATACCTCAAATCCTGATTTCCTTTCTGCCTGGCATTACAAACGAAAGGTTGAGCAATTCTCAAATCCTTATCTTTGCAGCATGGAATCAAAAAGTATCGCTTTTCATCATTTTGGTTGTAAGGTGAACTTTGCCGAGGCTTCCGCGCTTTCCCGCCAATTTAAAGATAAAGGTTTTCAATTAAAGAATTTCAGGGAAATGGCGGATGTTTATGTGATCAGCACCTGTGTCGTAACTGCTGTGGCTGAAAAAAAATGCAGGGCTGCCATCCGGCAGGCACATCACCTGAACCCGGAAGCTAAAATCGCGGTGATCGGCTGTTTTCCCGAACTGATGCCGGATGAACTCGAAAAGATGGAAGGGGTTAGTCTTGTACTCGGTCATTCCGCTAAGTTTGCACTCTGCGAAGAAGTCGAAAGGTTATTCAACCATCCCGGTCATGAACATCCGGTTTTTCCCACTCCTGCTGAGTTTGTTTCATCATGGTCTTTTGGCGACCGCACCCGCTCTTTTGTAAAGATCCAGGATGGTTGTGATTATTATTGTTCGTATTGTACAATTCCGCTTGCCCGTGGGCATAGCCGGAGCGATACCATTAGAAATGTGATCAGCAATGTAGAAGATGCGGAACGGGCAGGGGTAAAAGAAATTGTTTTGACCGGTGTGAATATTGGTGATTTCGGAAGGAATACGAAGGAAACGTTCTTTGACCTGATTCGTGAACTTGAGAAGCTGAGTGAGATTCCCAGGATCCGCGTCTCTTCTATTGAACCTGATCTTTTGAATGACGCTGTTATAGACCTCATTGCTTCTTCCAGGAAGTTCATGCCGCATTTCCACATTCCCTTACAATCCGGTTCCGCCAGGATTCTGAAACTGATGAAACGTAAGTATGACCGTGAACTTTTCGGCTCCAGGATCCGGAAGATCCGCGATCTTCTTCCGCTGGCCTGCATCGCATCCGATGTGATCGTGGGATTTCCGGGAGAATCGGAGGATGAATTCCGGGAAACCTATGATTTTATTGAAGGCCTTGAGCTTTCGTATATTCATGTTTTTTCTTATTCAAGAAGAGCAAATACTCTTGCAGCCGGAATGGCTGAACCAGTTCAGGATAAGATCAAAAAGCAACGGAGCGAGCTGCTTCATCAATTATCGGAAAATAAAAAGAAAATGTTTTATCTGAAAAATAAAGGCCTTACAGCACATATCTTGTTTGAATCGGATAATTCCAACGGATTCATGCATGGCTTCACGGAAAACTACATCAAGGTGAAAACAAAGTTTGATCCCTTGCTTGTCAATCAAGTTGTCGCTATGACATTAGATGTTCTAGGAGAGGAATTGTGTTACATTGTTTGATGCTGGATGTTGGATGCTGCCTGCCTGCCGCAGGTAGGGATGCTGGATGCTGGATGCTGGATGCTGGATGCTGGATGCTGGATGCTGGATGCTGGATGCTGGATGCTGGATGCTGGATGCTGGATGTGTGGGTGTGAGGAAATAG
>JBEKST010000209.1:0-5553 GCA_049516815.1 Bacteroidales bacterium
CGCCCGGTAGCCTGAGGAGAATCATGAGCCAATTAAATTCACGGTGGCCGTTCCTGCAGCTCGGCGTTGGACTGTCGGCGGCTCTCGTTACAGCGGCGATGGTCTCCTGCGCGACCCATGCGCCGTCCAAACCGGCGGCGGAGCAGAAACTCACCGGCCAGGACCTGTATGCCATTAATTGCGGCCGCTGCCATCCGGAACGCTATGCGACGGAGCGTACGGCGGGGCAATGGAAGACGATCATGCTGCACATGCAGGTACGGGCGAATCTCCCTCCAGACAAGGCGAAGACGATCCTCAAGTACCTTCAAGAAGACAGCGGCAGGTAATTTTGAGGAGCTTGGCTTATGATGACTCGCTCCCTGATCCTTGAAGCGGCGGCCGCCGTCTGCATCCTGGCAGTCATTCTTCCCCAGCCCGCGGCTGCGGAGGTGTCCGATGACGAGTTCAAGGCGCTGAAGGAGGCCGTTCAGCAGTTGAAGGATTTCGGGATTTCGGTCGAACTTATCGATGTACAGTCCTTGCTTCCTTTCGACCGTAATCAAACCATTCTTGAATCCCTGAAAAAAACAAACAAAATCGTCTTTTTTGATGAAGATGTTCCGGGAGGGGCTACAGCGTATATGTTCCAGAAAGTCCTGGAAGAACAGGGCGGTTTCCGTTATCTGGATGCCCAACCCCGGACACTTACAGCCAACGACCACCGCCCTGCCTACAGCACCGACGGCGATTATTTTTCCAATCCCAATGCTGAAGATGTGTTTGAGATCATTTATGAGATGATGCACAATTACAGTCCGGCGAGATTTCCAACGCTCTATTGAAGCCATGACCTTACAGGTTGTTATCACGGAAGACGGATCCACAACGTTGTTTATTCCTGAGTTGAATGAGCATTACCATTCCATCCATGGAGCCATTCAGGAATCCATGCATATCTTTATCCGCGAAGGTTACAAACAGATTCGTAATTTTCCTGCACGTATCTTTGAAGCCGGCTTCGGAACCGGGTTAAATGCTTTTCTCACTTACCTGGTTTCGGAAAAAGAAGGAAAGTCTATCCATTATACAGCAATTGAGAAATACCCACTTGAAGATCACTTTGTCAGTTTGATGAATTACCCTGAGAAGACGGATCCTGCAAAAGAAAAAGTCTTTCATACAATCCACGATGCTTCGTGGGAACAGGATATTCTTATATCTGAACATTTTACGCTTCACAAAATGCAAGGCGACCTGCGCATGGTTCAAATGCAGGATAAATCTAATGATCTTGTTTTTTTTGATGCATTCGGGCCGGATGTGCAACCTGAATTGTGGATAGAAGAAATCTTCCGTATGCTCTGTCAATCGATGAAAGAAGGAGCCATTCTCGTTACGTATTCCTCGAAAGGATCGGTGATAAGGGCGCTGAATGCCGCTGGTTTTAGCCTGGAGAAACTGCCCGGCCCCCCAGGGAAAAGGGAAATGACAAGGGCAACCAAAAAAAATTAGTTTTCCTTCAATATATACTCATCATATTCCAGTTCAAACCTGAGTTTATGCCGCGATTCCTCCATTGCCAGAGTCAGGAACAACCTTTTCATAATGGGATCAGTGGTTTCTTCCGACAGGAATGAGTATAACCGGAAGGCAGCCTTCTCTTTTTTCATCGCCAGGACGAGTGCATCTGAATATGTCATATCGGGTTTAGGGGCCACATCCACCAGGTAATCGGCAATCTTCATATCCCTCACTGTTTCGCCGGGTAGTATCAGTGTTTTCTCCTCCTTGATGCCCAGTAAACGTGATTTATGCTTCATCTCTTCCCCTGCAAACTCCTGGAATACTATTTCCATCTGCTTATTCTTCGACCTTTCAGCAAGATCCAAATAAAAATCCACTGATTCCTGTTCTGCCTTTATAGCAAAATCAAGAATTTCATCAATTGAATTGAATACTTTCATGTGTTAATAATTTGTTTTTACTGAAAAATCTTCGTCAAATTTCCGAACTACCGCATCACACCCGAATTTAAATAAACGGGTATCATCGTCAGCCGCGGTATATTCCATTTTCAGTGGCCCATGATCCTTCCCGCCGGGCAAAAGAGAAACAAGTTCTCCAAATACCTGCTCCGGTGCTGTCGATCCAGCAAATCCGAACTTTTTGAGAATACCGATCAACTGTTCAATGTTTGTCATACCCGGTTTTACAGGGAGCACTGCCTCAAAGGGTTGGATCATTTTCTGGGCATTCGTGAAACTTCCACCCGTCTCAGCCGGGAATGAAGCCGGCATGATCAGGTTGGCCTCTTCGGCGGTAGGGGTCATGAAATAATCCTGAACAACTTTGAAATCAGACTTCTTAAACCAACCGCTAATTTCAATTGAGTCTGAACATCCCACAGGATCTTCTCCAAAGATGAAAAGGTTACGGATTTTCCCCTCTTCAAACAAGAGATCAAGTAGATTAATCTTTGGAGGCACAGTTATATTCCATTTCTCATGCAATTTTGCTGCGAGCGCAGGATCAAAGATTGGAACACCACCAATACCGTTTCCGGGTTCAATCCCCATATCAAACAACCCTTGTGAATTGTTTTTCTCTTTCAGTGAAACAAGACCGTTGGATATTTTCCCTAATTTACCGGTGATCATAGCAAGATTAAAAAGTTCTATGCTGGTTGCTCCGGAGATCTCTTTTTCGGAAAAGATGAGCACTGCGTTCATCTCTTTGTTATAGGTCTCTGCAAATGTGGAAAGGACTGTTTCATTGATTCCCGCATCCTTTAATAATCCTTTGAAGTCTTGTGCCAGTGTTCGGTTCTTGAATGTTCCCAATCCATCCGCACGTTCCCGCAGGAAGAGCGCATTCTCCAGCCCTTTCTTCAGCAGGTAATAATTGACTGCTTTGATAAAATGGTAGTAAGACTGAATATGGATCATCTCATCAACTTTATGATCCATACTGCCGGATTTCTTAGTTGTGATCATAGTCACGGGGATCTTCTTCATGATCCGTAAATTGTTGGCAAGGAATCCGATTACTCCATGATCCATGTTGATCTCCGTACCCACAAAATAAATATGGCTGGCTCCGCCGATTTCTGAAAATGGTGTGTTAAACCGGGTATTCCCATGCAGTCCCTCTCCCCTGCCAAGATAATGGAAACTCCCGACATTATTTGTCTTTGCCCCTGCCCTGGCCAGCTTCTGAATTAGATAGAGTTCTTCATTCGTTAACCTTGCACCGGCAAAGAATGCGTTCTCATCCGGTGAAACTGAACTGATCTTATTTTTTATCAGGGAGAAGGCTTCTTCAAACGAGATCTGGCGAAATTTCCCGTTCTCCTTGAGCAAAGGTTCAAGGATACGGTTTGTACGATTCATGACATTATATCCGAATTTCCCGTACCGGCAAAGGTTCCCGTCTTTGTTCACCAATCCTTTCCTGCCGGTTACTCCCATGACAAATCCGTTTTTATGTTCATAGGTGAGGGAACATCCAACTGAGCAATAGGTACAGATGGAATCAGCCTGTTCGGTATGAACTGGTCCCGGTTTGAAAATGACATTTTCGAGGATAGCGCCTGTCGGACAGGTGGAGATGCACATCCCGCAGGATTCGCAAAAGGTGTCCATCAGTGAATCCCCAAGACTTGGGGAGACAAATGTATCAAACCCGCGGTTTACCAGACCGAGTGCATTTGCCCCGACAACTTCCTTGCAAATGCGCACACATCTTGCACACAGGATGCATTTATTGTTATCAAACTCGATGTAGGGATGCCTGAAATCGACATCGGATTCCTTGAATTCACCAGGGTATGTTTTTTGCCTGGCGCCATACTCGGTTGAATATTTCTGGAGATCACAGTTAAAAAAGGCTGAACATCCACATTCCAGGCAGCGCTGAGTTTCATGTATGGCTACCTCTGCACTGCTATAGCCCAGTTCTACTTCGTTGAAATTAAGCCTTTTATCCGGCGAAAGGGTCGGCATCTCCTCGCGAACCTGGTATTCAAATCTGCCGGTATATTCTTTCTTTATCTGTTTTTTAAAGTTCTCTTTCCGACTGATGAATGGTTTTTTTACCGGCTCAACAGGCAGTTCCATTAAAAATTGGTGAGCACTCGTTGCAGCAATCTTGGCCTGAGCGATCGCTTCAATAATGGTCGCCGGACCGGTGACACTATCGCCGGCCGCAAATACGGACGGAATCCCTGTTTGCAGGGTTTCCTTTTTCACATCAATATCTCCCCATCGGTTGATCTGTAATTCTCCTCCATCGGCATGAGCATTGATATCATCAATAAAATTGACATCAGTTTTTTGACCTATGGCGGCAAATGCATAATCAATCTTTATTTCAAAATCTGATCCTTCCACGGGAATCGGCCTTCTTCTGCCTGACGGATCCGGCTCGCCTAATTCCATCCGGATGCATATCATCGATTTAATGGCCCCATTTTCATCCTTATTGATCTTTCTTGGCAAGGTCAGGAACATGTACTCCACACCTTCCAGTTTTGATTCGTGGATTTCGATCGGGTTAGCCGGCATCTCTTTCTCGGTACGACGATAGATTATGAAGACCTTGCTTGCATGGCAACGGATCGAAGTGCGGCAACAATCCATCGCCGTATTGCCTCCACCGATAACGGCAATCGTTTTCCCCGTGAAATCGTACTTCTGTCCGGTGATTTCCATATTTTTCAGGAAATCGATTCCGGAAAAGACATTCTGTGCATCATCTCCTTCGCAACCAATCCCTGTACCTATTTGTGAACCAATGGTAAGGATTGTCGCATCGTATTTCTCCTTCAGTTCCTCGTAGCTAAGGTTGTCACCAAGTCTTTTATTATAAAAAATATTTACACCTAAATCAGTGATATTCTTTACCTCCTTGTCTAAAATATCATTGGGGAGACGGTATTCCGGGATGCCGTATCGAAGCCAGCCACCGGATTTTGGGGCTGCTTCATAGATATCCGCCTGGTGACCTTCCACCTGCAAAAAATGAGCAGCAGAGAGTCCTCCGGGACCAGCACCGATGATAGCAACTTTTTTGCCCGATGAAGGTTTTACTTCCGGAACATATTTAGCAGGTGATTCAAGATCATAATCTGAAGCAAATCGTTTTAGATAGTCGATCCCAACGGGAGCACCTTCGTCGAGAAGGTTTCTCCTGCATTCGGCTTCGCAAGGGCGAACACAAACGCGCCCGCAAATTGCCGGCAGCGGATTAGTGGCGCGTATCATCTTATAGGCCTCGTCAATAAGGCCTTCGGCAGTGAGCTTGAGGTAGCCGCAGACGTTCATGTCTCGTTCTTCCAACCGGCGAGATCGGAGGCGTTAAGTCGAATTACCGGGCGCAAGAGAAGGCGCCCTAACCACATTTCAACTCTGACCCAGTGCGAGCGCTGCACCGCTGGAGACACAACCAAGAGGATCACGTCAGACCGGAGTAAGGCTCGCAAAACCCCGAGTTGCTGGCGACCTAGGCGTCGCTCCTCAACCGCATGAATGAACGGACTGCAAACACCACTCAGGTACGTATGGAGCCTCTGCA
>JBEKST010000210.1:0-5488 GCA_049516815.1 Bacteroidales bacterium
GACCGGCCACGGCTTGACAATACCGGCCACCAGCTATGCAATGAAAGTGTCAATGGTACCGGTTTCGGAGACAGCATAGCAGATAACGAACGCTATGGGCTTACAAATTTCCTTTCAATTAATAACGTACCAAATTCTTATAATTATGAGCCCACAAATGCGGAAGAATTTTATCATTTCATGCAATCGATCTGGCGCGACTCCACCCATCTTTTATACGGTGGGATGGGCCATGCCGGTGATGGCGGTTATGGCCCGGATTGCAGGTTCATGTATCCCGGCGAATCGGATTCCCTTAACTGGGGTCCCGGTTGCCAGCTTCCAAATGGCCCGGTAAACTGGACAGCAAAAATTGCAGGAGTTGCACCTTATGATGTCCGTGGTATCGGAGCAATGGGACCTTTTACTTTCAAGCCTGGAGATATCCAGGAGGTGGATATTGCTTTTGTCTTTGCGCGCGACTACACCGGCCAGGACACGCTTGAGCCGTCCGTAGCCAAACTGCGCCAGATGATCGATATAGTAAGGAACAGCTATAATACTGGCACGCTCCCCAATGGGAATTCTTTCTTTGGGATCAATGATCAGATAAAAAATTCTTCTACAACACTAAAAATCTATCCAAATCCGGCAAGTAATAAGGTTAACATCTTGTTCAACCGGCCGGTCAATGAAATGGTAAGGATATGGATCATAAATATAAACGGCTGTGAGGTATATTCTTCAAGTATCAGGCCATCAGGCAAGATTGTACAGCTTGATGTCAGGGGGCTGGCAGCCGGAAGTTATATCATTAATGTGCAGGCAAAGGATTTCACAGCTAACGGGAAGGCGATAATCTTAAAATAATTATGAATAATGAAAGATAAAATTTAAATTATAAAGCCCAAAAAATTCATAATTCCTAATTCAAACTCACCTGCCAGCCGGTAGGCAGGTAATTCATAATTAAACTTTGAAAAAGTTCACTGCGCTTGCTTGGGCCGTCGGCATGACTACAACATCATGGATACTCACGTGGGGCGGAAGCGTTGTAACATAAAAGACCACCCCTGCCACATCCTCTGCCGATAATGGAATGAAACCCTTATAAACATCATCGGCACGTTTCTTATCGCCTTTAAAGCGGACAAGCGAGAATTCTGTGTTGGCAGAACTGGGGGCGACATGTGTTACTTTGATATTATGTTCTACCAGGTCGATGCGTGTTCCTTTGGTGATGGCATCCACAGCGAATTTCGACCCGCAATAAACATTGCCCATCGGATAAACCTCTTTTCCGGCAATAGATCCGATGTTAATGATATGTCCTTTTTTCCGTTCAACCATCAGGGGAGAAACAAAACGGGTCATATAGAGCAAACCCTTGACATTCGTATCGATCATCCGTTCCCAGTCATCGATAACGCCTTCCTGTATCGGGTCCAGCCCAACTGCAAGCCCGGCATTGTTGATCAGCACATCAATAGCTTTCCATGGTTCCGGCAAGGAGGAAATGGCAAATTCGACCTCCTCCATCACGCGGACATCAAAGCAGAGCGAAAGAACCTTCACCTTGTATTTCTTTCTCAGTTCAGCGCTCAGCTTTGTCAGGATTGCTTCCCTTCTGCCGGTAATGATAAGGTCGTCGCCGTCCTGTGCAAAACGCTTCGCAATCGCCTTCCCGAATCCACTCGTTGCACCGGTGATTAGGATTGTTTTTTTCATTTTTTTATTTTTTTACGAGTTTTTACGAGAAGATTTCATTTTAGAAGAACGAGTAAAGTCAAGTTAGTTGTTGGCACGCAGTACAAACGCGCGCCAGAAATATTCGTGAAATACTAGACACCCCTATCAATCACACCCACACAACCAGCATCCAGCATCCAGCATCTATTTCATTCTTCTCATATCTCACATCTCACATCTCACTTTTATCCACTCTCTTGCATTCACAAATGCCTCTATCCACGGTGTGACTTCATCGGATTTGCGATGGTCCGGGTAATGCGCCCATTGCCACGGCATCACTGAATCCTCAAGGTGCGGCATAATGGCCAGGTGGCGGCCATCTTCGGATGCAATACAGGCTGCATCATACATGGAACCGTTGGGGTTTCCAGGATAGCTGCTGTAAGAAAATCTTGCAGGAATGTGATACCGGCTTTCTTCATTTGGGAAATTGAACTTCCCTTCCCCGTGTGCAACCCATATCCCAAGCCGAGATCCCGAAAGTGATCCAAGCATTACGGTATGATTCTCCCGGATATCTACTGTTACAAAAGTACATTCGAATTTATGAGAGTCGTTCCATGACATGTACGGTTGTTTCTTGTCATCAGGACAGATAAGCCCTAATTCAACAAGAAGCTGGCAACCGTTACAAACACCTATACTAAGGGTATCTTCCCTCGCAAAGAAGGCATCCAGGGTGCGTTTTGCTTTTTCATTATAAAGGAAAGCGCCGGCCCAGCCTTTCGCCGAACCCAGCACGTCGGAATTGGAGAATCCTCCAACAAAGGCGATCAGGTTGATATCTTCAAGGTTCTCCTTGCCGGAGATCAGGTCGGTCATATGGACATCCTTCACGTCAAAGCCGGCCATATATAGCGCATAGGCCATGTCCCGATCGCGGTTAACGCCTTTTTCCCGGATGATCGCTGCTTTGATATCGGAGGGTTTTCTTCTCTTCAGGTCGATCCCAAACTGGGAAGCCTTGCCGGTAAAGGGTTCCTTAAATGTAAAACGCAGCGGCTGATACTTATAATTAGAATATCTTTCCATTGCCAGGGTTGGCCCGCATTGCCTGCGATCGAGGAGATATGAGGTTTTGAACCAGGTATCCCGGAGTTGATCAATGTCAAAAGAAAAATTTTCGGATCTGTTTCTGATAGTTATTTTTCTCTCCGGAAGAATTTTACCGATGTAATACCACTTTAACCCGGCAGCATTCATCAGCAAACTGCTTTTAACCAAACTCTTCACCTGGATCACGATACCCGGGTTTTCATTGAACAATAACTTGACGGGATCCTCTATTCCAAGAGAAGTGAGGTCCAGATTCATTCCCAAAAGGGATTCGGCAAAAGTCATTTCAAGAAGTGTAGTGATAAAGCCTCCGGCAGAAATATCATGCCCGGCCAGGATCATATCTTTGTTGATCATCTCCTGGATGAGATCAAATCCTTTTGGAAAATAATTTGGTTCCGGGATATCTGGAACCTGATCGCCTAATTGGTTGATCACCTGTGCGAAGCTGCTTCCACCCAGTTTCAACAAATCTCCTGAAAAGTTGATGAACACCAGGCTGCTTCCCGGGTCATTGATCAGAACGGGACTGATGACTTTTTTCACATCACTTACCTCCCCTACCGCAGAAATGATAACGGTACCGGGAGAATACACCATTTTGCCATCGGGATATTTCTGTGTCATCGACAGGGAATCTTTTCCTGTCGGGATATTGATTCCCAACTGAATGGCAAAATCACTGACGGCTTGAACGGCTGCATACAAACGGGCATCTTCCCCGGGATTCTTACAGGGCCACATCCAGTTGGCGCTTAGTGAAACGCCTCCTAATCCATGGGTCAGTGGCGCCCATACCAGGTTTGTCAAGGCTTTTGCAATGGCTATGCGGGATCCGGCTTCTGCATCGATCAGGGCAATAACCGGGGCATGGCCAAGTGAAGTGGCAATTCCTTTTTTTCCCTGGTAATCCAATGCCGTTACGCCAAGGTTATTTAAAGGAAGCTGGATGGGACCACAGGTTTGTTGTTTCGCAATCTTACCGGAAACCGCACGATCGACTTTATTCGTAAGCCAGTCTTTACACGCGACCGCTTCAAGCTGCAGTACCTCGTTAAGGTATTCATGAATTTTAGCTATATCGTAAATAAGTGATGTGTACCGTGTACCGTGAACCGTGTCCCGCAATACCGTTTTTGGGGGCTTACCAAAGAAATCTTCTATTTTCAGATCAATAGGTTGAATACCTATCTTATCATCCGTGAAAACGAGTTGGTGATCGCCGGTCGTCTCTCCCACTTCGTAAAACGGCGTTCTTTCCCGTTCAGCGATCTTTTTCATCAGGGAAACATCTTTGCCGTCGAGAAGCAAACCCATTCTTTCCTGGGATTCATTGCTGATTATTTCTTTATCTGATAAGGTCGGATCGCCGATGGGCAATGCATCTATGTGGATCACGCCGCCGGTGTTCTCAATGAGCTCAGAAATGGAATTTAGATGTCCTCCGGCGCCATGGTCATGAATGGAAATAATGGGATTGTTTCCGGCTTCAGTCATGGCGCGGATTGCATTGAAAACTCGTTTCTGCATCTCCGGGTTGGATCGCTGAACGGCATTGAGCTCAATGGCATTTTTATATTCGCCCGTTGCAACGGAGGAAACGGCGCCCCCGCCCATCCCGATCCGGTAATTATCACCTCCAAGGATGATTACTTTCTGATGTGCTTCAGGTTCTTCTTTTATACTGTCTTCTTTCCTGGCAAAGCCGATGCCGCCTGCCAGCATGATCACTTTATCGTAACCATAGATCTTATCGTTCGACTCATGTTCAAAGGTCAGGACAGAACCACAAATGAGCGGTTGGCCAAATTTATTGCCAAAATCACTGGCTCCGTTAGAAGCTTTGATGAGGATCTCTTCCGGATTCTGATATAACCATTTTCTTGCCTGAACAGCATTTTCCCAGCTTCTTCCCCCGTCGATCCTTGGATAGGAAGTTATATAAACAGCCGTCCCAGCAAGCGGAATGCTTCCTTTCCCGCCGGCCATCCGGTCACGGATCTCCCCTCCAGACCCGGTGGCAGCCCCATTGAAAGGTTCCACAGTAGTAGGGAAATTATGCGTCTCTGCTTTCAGGGAGATCACCGATTGAATGTCTTTGATGAAGAAGAAATCCGGTTTATCTTGCGTCATTGGCGCAAACTGTTCAATCAACGGCCCAGCGATGAATGCAACATTATCCTTGTAAGCAGAAACCAAAAGGCGGGGATGTTCTTTTGATGTTTTCCGGATCAACTCAAAAAGTGTCGCTGACATTTTTTTCCCGTCGATCACGAAGATGCCGTTGAAGATCTTGTGCCTGCAATGCTCCGAATTCACCTGTGAAAACCCGAAGACTTCGCTGTCAGTCAGCTTTCGGCCCAGCTTAAGTTGTAACTGTTCCAGGTAAACGATTTCTTCATCGTTCAGGGCAAGGCCTTGCGATTGACTGTAGGATGCAAGGTCGTCAATGAAAATTACCGGTTCCGGTTTCCGGTCAATATAGAATATTTCCTGATCCAGGCCTTCATAAATCTGCTCCAGCATTGGATCATATACTACAATTCCTAGTGCTGACTGCCGACTGCCGACTGCTGACTTTGTAAACTCCTCAATACGCGGGATTCCCTCTATTCCCATATTCTGGCAGATTTCTGTCGCATTCGTGCTCCAGGGCGTGATCATTTCTTTCCGGGGGCCGACAAACTTTCCAGGAACAGAA
>JBEKST010000211.1:0-5442 GCA_049516815.1 Bacteroidales bacterium
CGTTTTTATTGCGGTCATTTTCTTTACCTCCCGGATGGCTTCCGATTCGGAAATCGTCGCAATTCTGAGCAGCGGCATCAGTTTCCGGAGGATGCTTGTACCCTATATTGTTGCAGCATCGATCCTGGCCCTGATGTCATTTCTCCTGGGAAACTTCGTCATTCCTTATACCAATCGTGGGAAACTGGAATTTGAAAAACATTATATCAAGGATGTAAAGCTGTTCAACGACATGAACATCCACAAACAAGTAAGCCCGGGGGTTTTTCTTTACCTCGAGAACTTCAATACGCAGACAAAAAAAGGATGGAAATTTTCGCTTGAGAAATTCAGGGAGCGGGAACTTATTTATAAACTTTCAGCGGAAGAAGCCAACTGGGACAGTATCCGGTCGAAATGGATTCTGAAGCGTTACTTTTCGAGAAGTATCAGTACGATGAAAGAAAGCATGCGCAAAGGAGAAAGACTCGATACCACATTTGGACTAAAGCCTGCCGACTTCATGGAAGACATCGAAGAGGTTTCCATCATGAATTTTTTTACGCTCAGGAAGCATATCCAGATGAAAAAACTGAGGGGCGATCCCGACCTTATAAAATACGAGGTGAAAGGATATGAACGGGTGGCATACCCTTTTGCAACCATAATTTTGACCTTGATAGGGGTGGCTGTTTCCAGCCGGAAGGTGAGGGGAGGGATCGGGTTCAACCTGGGTTTCGGCCTGGCACTGACATTCATTTACATCCTTTTTATGCAGATCTTCACGGTGATGGCGACCTTCGGGAATTTCCCGGCATTACTGGCAGTGTGGATCCCGAACATCCTCTTTGGCATCATTGCGCTCATCCTTGTGCGGATGGCGCCGAAATAAGATTATCTTGAAGCGATCGTTTCGATCTCTATCAGGGCATCCATAGGCAACCCTGTAACCGAAAACGTGGCACGTGCCGGTGAATTTTCAAAATAGAACTTTCCGTAAACTGCATTCATTCCGGCATAATGGCTCATATTGGTGAGGATGCAGGTCGATTTCACGACATCCTGGAAGGAATACCCGGCAGCACTCAGGATCTCCCCGATGTTTTTCAATACCTGCTCAGTTTGTTCACTGATCCCACCTTCGACTAATTTTCCTGTTGCAGGATCGACAGGGATCTGGCCCGCAATGAACAACATCCCGTTGACTTCTACAGCCTGGCTGTAAGTTGCTATTGCCTTGGGCGCTTTTTCCGTAGTGATAATTTTTTTCATGATGATAATTGATAATTGAAAGTCACAAAGTCATAAAATCACAAAGTCATCACTCGCCAACTCATCAGCTCGCTAACTCATCAACTATTGTGCGTAGTCCCTGAAGTCTTTCTTCTTATTCAGTTTCAGGTCTTGCAGGACCGATGCCTTGACATTGATCGAGAAGTTCCAGCTCTGTTGGGGACCTTTCGGGATCCAGCCGAAACGCATTTCCCAGCAATGAAGGTCGCGGTAGAGGTCGATTGAGGTAAAGGAGAGTTCACCATTGGTAAAATCCCACCCGGTATTCACCGTAATCTTCCATTTTGGCGTGATGTTGAGTTGCCCGTTGAAGCCCAGGGTTTGCGTAATCGTACCGACCCTGCGCGTATATCCTGGATTCCATGCCTTATTGAAAGTGAATTTATAGTTCATATTAAAACTCCATGGAATATCGAAATCGACATAATAATCATAATAGTCACTGATGTCTTTCCGTTCCTGCTCTGTTCCTTTATTCGTGGTTTTTTTCTTTTTCGATTTATCGGATGAAAGTGTATACGTTAGACCCAGATCCCAATTTGTGTTGTCGAGCCTGAACAACCGGCGATGGACATCCCATTCTGTTTTCCGGATGGTATGCCCCAACGAATCGCGTGCATAGGGATCCCATATGCTTCCGTAAGTCACCCTGAGGGTTTTAAACAAGGTAGTGTAACCCTGGATCGACAGTGTAGACCATCTATTGGTATCTTTTGTCATATCATAGCTCTCATTCAGGGTCAGGTTGTCGATGAGGACGATCTTTTTCGTTCCGGTAACCGTGTCTTTCCGGCTTTTTACCTTCATCTCAAGGTTGTTGCTCAACGAAAAGGAGACCAGACCGGATTTTCGTGAGGCCGGACTGCCCTTGAGACTGCCCTCAAAGATCGAATACTTATGCGGGTTTTTATTGGTATCGTTCACCGCATAACGATAATAACCCCATGCCGCAGAACCGAAATCGGGAGTATAAGTAAAAGAAACAGTCGGAGATACCATGTGGCGGATGGCAATAACCGGCCCGTGTTTGAACTGATACATCCCGTAAAGCCTTGTATTGAGTGACGTTGATGCATTCCCGTCGATAGCATTGGCAAATTGCCGGATGGTATCTTTCACCAACGAGTCCTTACCGGGTTTATAGCTGTGCACATATCTCTCTCGGATCGTGAAAAAATAATTACGGTCGGTCACTGTAATACCGGTGGTCCAGTTGAAGTATTTCAGCACGTGGAAGGTTCCGGCAATACTGCCATTGTGCTGTATCCCGTTCTGCATGTCATTCCACCAGTTCTTCTTTTTAAAAATCAGTGTATCAACCGTATTATACTCATTCACCGCATCCATGCTGTATCTTACGCTGATGTTCTCATACCAACGTATCTTGCCGATACGCTCTTTTTTACGCAGGGGATAAAACTGGTTGACTGAAAAAGAAAGCTGGGGAAGCGTAATGCTGATGGTCTTGTTCAGCGTATTCTGGCTGTGGCTGAAGTTGAGGTTCAGGTTGTAATTATTGTTCCAGTTGGTAGCATAGTTAATGCTTGATGAAAACGTATTGCTCAGGTATGCTTGGGTATTGGTTATCGGGTTATATTTGTTGAAATTCTGGCTTACAATGTTGACATTAGCAGAGAAAGTACTATGTGGCCGTGCTTTCGGGTCCTGTGTATGCGTCCACTGAACACTGAAGTCGGTTGATTTCTGAAAATCCGGGGAATCGGATTCGCCGATCTTGTTCACGGCATAACTGAATTTGAAAGTTCCACTGTAATGGTATCTGTAACGGTAATTCAAAACCGGCTTGATAGCCCAGCTACCGTGTGAATAGATATCACCAACTAGGTAAAGGTCGAGGTATTTGTTCATTGCCCAGTAATATCCGCCGTTCTCCAGAAAGAATCCGCGGTCGTTGGATTCACCATAGGTTGGCATCAGGATGCCCGACCGCCGGCCTGATTTGCTGGGAAAATATCCAAAGGGTATTCCCAATGGTACAGGGACACCAGCAATCATAAGATAGGCCGGGCCGGTAATGACTTTCTTTCCCGGGATCACCTTGGCCCTCCCGAATTTAAATTCATAATGCGGATCGTCTTCGCGGTCACAGGTAGTGTACCAGCCGTTTTTCAGGTAAGTGATGTCATTCTCCATCTTCTTGACAATCGTGCCATGCAGGTATCCTTCATCCTGCTTAGTAAACACATTCTGTATATAACCCCTTTTGGTGTCGTAGTTATAGGTCATTCCCTTTGACTTGAATTTTTGCTGGCCTTGTGTGAAATCCGGTACCTGTATTTCCTTGCCGGCGGAATCCTTTATAAAGGTTGCATCTATCGTTTTCTTTGCAAAATCGATCTCCACATACCCTGATTTCAGGTCAATGTCCTGGTATTTGATTTCCGCTTCACGGAAGAGATAAACTTTCTGGTCCTTGATGTCAAAACGGAGGGAGTCTTTGGCCATGTACTCCACCTTCGATTTTAGGCTACTTTTTTTAGTAGTTTTTTTTACTTTTACGGAATCGGCAGGATGATGTAAAACAGTATCAGCCAGATGAAGGGTATCATGCACAAACAGGACGGTATCTATGTGAACCCGCGCAGGAAGGACTGTATCCTGTCCCTGAACCCACCCGGAGTGAAGGAAAAAAAAGATCACCAGGTACAAGAAAGACCGGGAAAGACTTGTTAATAATTTCGTTAACAATTTCTTTTCGTAACTCTGGGGTTAATGTTCTATCTTTGTTTTGAAATCCGGTAAAAGAAAATACGATAAGACCGGATTTCCAGCTATAACAGTTTCAAAACTACATAAAAATATTGATCAGTATAATAATTTAAGATACTTTAACAAACACCAGGGCACCTGCATGCGTTGTATCACGCTGATTTTTCTCATCCTTTCACCTTTCATCCTGGTGGAGAAAAATGTTTTTTCCCAGGAGAAGGCCATGATTACCAAAGTAGTGATCGATGCCGGTCATGGCGGAAAAGATCCGGGTACGATTGGGAAGAAGTCGCAGGAAAAGAATATAACGCTGCAGATTGCATTGAAACTCAGCGAGGAGATCCGTTCAAAGTGTAAAGGTGTGACTGTGATCTGTACCCGCACTACCGATGAATTCATTGAACTTCACGAACGGGCTGAGATCGCTAACCGCAGCAAGGCCGACCTGTTTATCTCCATCCATTGCAACGCCAATCCCAAACACACTTTTCAGGGCGCCGAAACTTATGTGATGGGATTACACCGTACAGAGGCCAACCTTGAGATTGCGAAGAAAGAGAATGCGGCCATCCTTATGGAACCAGATTATTCAACAAACTACAACGGTTTTGATCCCAACTCGGATGAATCGTATATTACGTTTACACTTTTTCAGAATGCCTTCCTGGAACAAAGTACCCGGTTTGCTTCGTTTGTGCAAGATGAGATGAAGGACCGGGTGGGTATGAACGACCGGGGCGTGAGACAGGCAGGCTTCCTGGTACTATATAAAACCACCATGCCAAGTGTTCTCATAGAAACCGGGTTCCTCTCGAATCCCGAAGAAGAAAAATTCCTTACATCGGAGAAAGGTCAGCAGTATATTGCATCTGCCATTTGCCGCGCCTTCTGTAAATTCAAGGCAAAGTTGGAAGGAAATGGCAAAGAACTGGCATCCCTTAGCGGGAAAAAATCACCAGCTTTAAATGCCCCGGTAGCAACTCCAGCAGCACAAAAGATAACATCCCCATCCGAAGAAAAACCGAAAGAAGATATCATTCCGGAAGATACCGCTAAGCCAAAAGAGAAACCTGAAGAAAATCTTGCACGACAAGATACTGCAAAACCGAAGGAAACCCTGCTGAGAAAAGATACAGTGAAAGCAAGGGAAACTCCTCCAGCAAAAGAACCTCTTATAACCAAATCAATGTCGAAGATTCATGCAGTGAAAAAAGATACCGCCACACCAAAGATGAATCTGACTGATAAGTATGTCAGGCATGACATAGCAAAAGGTAAAACGGTTGTAGGAAAAAACTTGAAAACGGAAGAGGTAAAAAAAGCTCCAGTAAAACCGACAGACAATGTAGTTTTTCGCGTTCAGATTGCAACATCGCCGAAAGAGCTCAGCACGCATTTGAAAAAATTTGCAGGACTACCGGAGATCTGGAGATATCAGCA
>JBEKST010000212.1:0-5395 GCA_049516815.1 Bacteroidales bacterium
CGTAAACTTGTTTAATACCACTTCTCAGAGGAATTGATTCTTTCCAGCCCAGCGAATTCAATCGGTAAACGTCAAGTTGTTTTTTATATGTGCCATCAGGTTTCGTGGAGTCCCAGGTAATTTCACCTTTGTAGCCGACAATTTCCTTGACTAACAAGGCGACAGCATAAATAGTTATGTCACTACCCGTTCCGATATTGATCTGTGACACTTTCATATCATCATAGAGTTTCTTTGCATCGACATTGTTCATAACATAAATACATGCTTGGGCCATATCGTCAACGTGGAGGAATTCTCGGAAAATTTTTCCGGTTCCCCATAAGGCGATGGTAACTGGTGAGCTGGTAAGCTGGCGAGCTGACGAGCTGACGAGCTGATGAGCTGACGAGCTGATGAGTTGGCGAGCTGATGAATTAGAATTAATTCCGAATTTGGAAAGAATTTTTGAAATTTCCTGTTCTGAATTTGAACCCGTTAGGCCTTCAACAGGTCTTTTATCCAGGTCTTTGCGGATCCCTTCCCAATTGTCTGTTTCGAGGCAATGGGCGAGATGCATCTTTCGGATAATTGCAGGGAGAACATGAGAGGTTTCGAGGTTATAATTATCATTTGGACCGTAAAGATTCGTAGGCATTACCGAAATAAAGTTACAATTATATTGCCGGTAATAGCTTTCACACATTTTTATACCTGCGATTTTGGCTATGGCGTAAGGCTCATTGGTCAATTCCAGGAGTCCTGTTAACAAGTACTCCTCTTTCAGAGGTTGAGGTGCATCTTTCGGGTAGATACAGGAACTGCCGAGAAAAAGGAGTTTTTTAATGCCATGACGATAAGCGCAATGTATGATGTTGTTCTGGATCATCAGGTTTTCATAGATAAATTGAGCCCTATAGGTATTGTTAGCCATGATACCGCCTACTTTTGCGGCTGCGTCAATGACATACTCTGGCTTTTCTTTGGCAAAGAACTGCTCCGGTGCCGCCTGGCTGGTAAGGTCAAGTTCTTCGAGGTCGCGGGCTATGATGTTAGTATAGCCTGCTGCTATGAGCTGGCGGTGAATGGCGGAACCAACGAGGCCCGTATGGCCGGCGATATAGATTTTTGAGGATTTTTTCATTCCTTGGAAGGATTGTTAATAATATTTTAATCAGATGGTATTACTTTTTGAAATAAACCGGATTAAATGACTGAAGGTTACTCGTAAGAACTAGTTTTAAATATGGTTCACGCAAAAGTCGCTAAAGTTTTTCGCAAAGGTCGCAAAAAGTTGATTGGTATTTGAAAGATTTAATTGCACTTTGCTGAGAAATGAGATTATATGTTTAATCGATCATTTGCAAGGCTGTGCTTTCTTCTTTGCGATTCTTTTCTTGGCGACTTTGCGTGAACGATTTTCTAGGCAGAAGAAGTTAAATGATTCACGCAAAGAGCGCGAAAGTTTTTCGCAAAGAACACAAAGAAAGAATTATTGTATGACAGAAAATGAAATATCTTATAAAATAATCGGTGTTGCTTTATCATTACATAAAGCTGTTGGGCCAGGGTTACTCGAATCGGCTTATGAAAATGCATTGGCTTATGATTTACAGCAATGTGGTTTGAATGTCAGGCAACAAGTTCCTCTGCCGTTTATCTATAAAGCAGTCAAACTTGAAATTGGATACCGGATCGATCTGTTAGTTGAAGAAAAAGTAATCCTTGAGATTAAATCTGTTGAATTTATTGCACCTGTTTATAAAGCTCAAACATTGACTTATTTAAAACTTTCCGGATTGAAATTAGCATTACTTATCAATTTTAACTGCTCAATACTGAAGAACGACATTATCCGTTTAGTCAATCACTTATAGTGTTTTGTGCACTTTGCGATTTTTTCTTGGCGACTTTGCGTGAACGATTTTTTTGAATTAGAAGTAAAAGATTCACGCAAAGGGCGTAAAAAGGTTTACGCGAAGGACCAAGTATCTGTCATTATTCCAGCCTGTTCCTGATTTTCTCAAAATCAGCCTTCATCATGATCTTGACCAGTTCTTTAAATGTCACCTTTGGTATCCACCCGAGTTTTTCCTTTGCTTTCGAGGGATTCCCAAGCAACAAGTCGACCTCTGTTGGCCGATAATACCTTGGGTCGACGGCCACTACAGTTTTACCTGTCGATTTCAGGATACCTGTTCCTTCAGGCCCTGTTCCTTTCCAGAAAATTTCTTCTCCCATCACGGCGAAGGCTTCTTCCACAAATTCACGTATCGTGTGGGATTCACCGGTGGCAAGGATATAGTCGCCAGGTTCCTCCGCCTGTAATATTCTCCACATACCTTCCACGAATTCAGGAGCATAACCCCAATCGCGCTTTGCATCAAGGTTCCCCAGTAAAAGTTTTTCCTGCAATCCAAGCAGGATGTTTGCAACTGCAACAGTTATTTTTCGGGTGACAAACGTTTTACCTCTTCGTTCAGATTCATGGTTGAAGAGGATTCCATTGCATGCGAACAGGTTATAAGCTTCACGGTAATTGACGGTGATCCAATAAGCGTATAATTTAGCAGCGGAATATGGACTACGGGGATAGAACGGTGTTTTTTCAGTTTGGGGAACCTCCTGTGCCAAACCATACAATTCGGATGTGGAGGCCTGGTAGAACTTTATCCTGTCCCCGATCTCCTTGATCGCATCCAGGAACCGGAGGGTCCCGATTCCATCTACTTCAGCAGTAAATTCGGGCACTTCGAAAGAAACCTGTACATGCGACTGGGCTCCAAGATTATAGATCTCATCCGGTTGAATTTTTTCAACAAGACGATTCAGGTTGCTTGAGTCTGTCAGATCACCATAATGAAGGAAAAGAAATTTGTTTAGAAGTTCCGGGTTGCTGTATAGATGATCGATGCGAAATGTATTGAAGCTGCTTGAACGTCGAATAATACCGTGGACTATATAACCTTTTTTAAGCAGCAGTTCAGTCAGGTAACTTCCGTCCTGGCCTGTAATTCCAGAAATGAGGGCGACTTTTGGATTCATGTTAAGTGTTAAGGTTAAGTAATTAAAGGTACAAAATCAGAATTAAAGACTGAACACTGCATCCTGAGCCAAGACTCAGTTATTGATTATAATTTTTTGGTGAAGTGCATACTTTTCATTGATCAGGATGATGTAATATATTCCATGGGGAAGGGAATGAAGATCAATCCTATATTCATCTGCATAATTCACGATGAGGTTTTCCATTTCTGCTACCCGAATTCCTAAATTATTATAGGCCTTCATGGTAAAAACCTCTGGCTTCCCAGCAGAAATAAGCAGATTGAAAGCTCCGTTATTGGGGTTCGGGTAGATCATCCATTTTACATCATTCGATTCTTTGATCCCTGTTACCAACACATAGATTGAATTGGAAGAATCCGAGCTACATCCATTTAACGTTATCGTACAGGTATAATAACCTGTTATCTCCGGGACGAAATAAGAGGCTGTGGCTCCGGGGATCAAATTTTGGTTCAGATACCATTGATTCCCATCTGTTGAGCTGGAGTACAACGTATCGCCTGACAAAGTAATCGTTGGTGCTGAAGGTATGGGATAGACGATCACATACAAGTTGGGTGATGTCGTGCCGGTGCCACAACTGTTCACTCCATATACATTAACAGGTCCTGAGGATGCACCCGTTGGATAATCAATAATAATAGCATTGGTTCCACTGCCTGAAGCTATGACAGCACCCGGTGGAATTGTCCAGACATAGGATGTAGCATTGGGGATAGGATCTGTAAAATAAAGGAGACCGCTATCTCCTGAACAAACATGATCTGGCCCTGTAATCAATCCGGCGGCATCCGGAAGTGGATTCACAATCACTGGAAACGGGGGAGAATTGGCTCCGTTCCCACATAAGTTGTTCCCGTAAACGATAATATTCCCGGAGGTTGCAGAAACAGTGAAGTTCACGGTTATTGTATTTGTACCGGCACCTGAACCAAGGATTGCGCCGGGAGGAAGGAGCCACACATAGGTGAGTGTATTTGGTATCGGGGCCACTGAATAGGCAACACCTGAGACTCCGGCACAAACGGGTGAAGGTCCCGTGATACTTCCGGAAGCGCCCGGTAACTGATTCACCGTCACAAAAAGCGAGGAGGATGGCCCGGTGCCACAACTGTTCACGCCTGCTGCGGTTATATTCCCGGAGGAGGCAGAAGCGGAGTAGTTAACTATTATTGAATTAGTCGTTGCGCCGGAAGCAATGGTTGCACCTTGCGGAACAGTCCATATATAGCTAGTAGCGACTGTAATAGGAGGAATACTGTAAGCGACTCCGGTCTGGGATGTGCACACTGTATCCATTCCTGTTATCACTCCTGCAGCAGGAACCGTTAAATTGGTTATCACGGCGTTTATATAGTACGATTCTGTAGGAATGTCATTCATAGCATTGCCGTTCAGATCAGCATATTCACATTCGCTTCCTCCACCGGCGGTATTATTGAAAGCTAATACCGGAAATCCTGATATGAGTGTAAAATTCAGATCAAACAGCTTGGACCCGCTTGACAGCGTCAGCGGAGTCACGCTGGACCATGCGACTAATATTTTATTTAACGTGGAAGAAACCTGTACCTGGTTGATGAGTACTCCGGTCAAGGATGTATTCACATTAGCATAGCCTGTATAGGTCATTAAGGTGGGATCATAATCCAACCGTAAAGTCATGGCTGTGATCTGTGTAAAATTTACTACTGTTACTGGGATTGGAAAGGATGCGCCGGGGCAAACGCCAGAAGAGCCTGCGGTGGTAATGGGAGCATTCAGCGCGAATAATAACACGGGAAAGAGAAAGAAAATTAATAATATGGTCCGTTTCATCGATAAGGGCAGCTCTAGAAACTACTTTTTTTAATGCCATTTTCAGCACAAATATAATAAAAAAATTTCTTAAAACCCATTTTTCACTCCTCCATAAGAAGAAACCGTCCCCAAAAGAGCGGTTTCTTTGTTTATTGTGGAACAGTAAGGATATTTTTGCCCTCAGGCCGGGCGGGCCTCGTCACCGCAACGCAGCTGCGCCTGGCGCAATCTCACTTCGTTCGATGGCACCAGCCAAGGCTGCTTATGCGGCGACTGTATTATTTTTTATTCTCATTTGGTTTTTGTGGTATTGATTAGAAAAAAAGAACCGCCTCATAAAAATTGCGTTAAAAAAATCGAGGAATAAGCGTAAAAAACTGCGGAGTGTTTGAGGAGCGAAGCGACGAGTTTCCGCAGTTTAGAATGACGAAGATTTTTAGCAATTTTCATGCAGCGGTGACTCCCTGCCGGCAGGCAGGTTTCTTTGGTTCTTTCTTTTGGTGGTAGCAAAAGAAAGAACATAGAAGGTGAGTATTTGTCATCATGT
>JBEKST010000213.1:0-5366 GCA_049516815.1 Bacteroidales bacterium
AGTATGGAATTTTTTGGACTGATGGCTGCAACCGCCGGCTCATGCAATATGGGGTTTCCTCTCATGTGCAATGGAGCCAACCTGGCTTTTAAACGAAAGGCATACCTTGAAACCAGGGATTCAGAAGATGACTTGCGGTATCCTTCCGGCGATGATTTTTTCCTGATGATGAAGATTCGAAAAAAATACGGAGCACAAATGGTGAAATATCTTTTTGCAAAAGAAGCTATTGTTTCTACGAAAGCAAAAAAAGTACCGCGTGAATTTTTCTCCCAGCGCCTGCGATGGGTTTCAAAAAGTCGGGGATATACCGATCGCATTGTGATGACTGTGGCTATTGTAACCTATCTGTTCAATTTTCTGTTGCTTGCGACTTTGGTCGCAGGGATCTTTAACCTGCGTTTTTTCTTTTTTTCATTATTTCTTTTGGGAATAAAGATGATCCTGGAACTGCCTGCTGTATGGAAAATCATGACCCTATACGGGAAAAAGAAACTGTGGTACCTTTATCCGGTTACTCAGGTTCTGAACCTGATCTACGTTTCAACGATAGGGATTCTTGGAAATGTGTTATCTTATGAATGGAAGGGCAGAAAGATCAGCCCTGTAAATCCGAAAACCCGAGAATAGCTTCTGCACAGCGGAGGTCGGAAGGGCAGGTTATCTTAATGTTTTCAGGATTTCCTTCCACAAGGTGAATAGTTTCGCCAAGTGTTTCCAGCACTGTTGCATCGTCGGAGTAATTTTGATGTGGCGCTGAATTATAAGCTTTTTTGATCAGTTCTTTCCGGAATACTTGTGGGGTCTGGACGATTCTCAGGTTTTCACGTGCTATTTCCTTGTTCCCGTAAGGCCCGGTTTCCCGGATCGATTCCTGTATCCTGATCACAGGGATGGAATTCCCGTTTTTTCCGGCTTCTTCAAAGGTGCGTTTCAGTGTTTCGATCGAAACCAACGGCCTGACGCCATCATGGATCGCTACCAGTCCTTCACCGTTGATTTGTTCTAATGCATTCTTCACCGAATCAAAACGGGTTATACCTCCTTTAACAATGTGATGTAGGATGGTGAAAGAATGTTTCCGGCAAAGCTGTTCCCAGTATGGGATATGGGATTCAGGAAGGGTAACAAACAAAGGCATCTCCGGATCAAACAAGTGAAAAATCCGGATGGTATGCATCAGAACAGGCTGTCCGGCCAGCAACAGAAATTGCTTCGGAATTTCTGTATTCATGCGGATTCCGGTTCCACCGGCAACTATTATGGCAGAATTTTCTGACAAGAATTCAGGGATGAAGGATTAAATGATCAGCATGGGATTGCCATAGGTAAAGAATTTGTATTTCTTCTCAACGCCGATACGGTATGCTTCCATCAGGAAATCATATCCTGCAAAAGCGGCCACCATCATCATCATGGGAGATTGTGGCAGCTGGAAATTGGTAATCATGGCATTGGCGATGCTAAATTCATAGGGTGGGAAAATAAAACGGTTACTCCAACCCCTGAAAGGTTTCAGTGTGCCGGCAATGGTAACCGATGATTCGATGGCTTTCATCGAGGTGGTTCCTACGGCTACGATCTTTTTTTTCCCGAGTTTCGCGCAATTAACCATATCTGCAGTTTCCTGTTCGATGATTACCTCTTCCGAATCCATTTTGTGCTTGGTGAGGTCTTCGACATCGATGGTGCGGAAATTTCCGAGTCCTGCATGCAAGGTGATCTCGGCAAAAGAAACGCCCTGGAGTTCTAACCGTTTTATCACTTCGCGGCTGAAATGCATCCCGGCTGTCGGGGCTGCAACGGCGCCTTCATGCTTGGCAAAGATTGTCTGGTAGCGTTCTTCATCTTCCAATGTTGCCGGGCGGTTGTGTATCTTGGGAAGCGGAGTTTCACCGAGACTCTGGATGGTTTTCTTGAACTCTTCATAAGGCCCGTCAAACAGGAACCGGATGGTTCGTCCGCGAGAAGTCGTGTTATCGATAACCTCTGCTACAAGGGAATCGTCTTCCCCGAAATATAATTTATTTCCGATCCGGATTTTCCGGGCAGGATCAACGAGAACGTCCCATAACCGTGATTCCTTGTTGAGTTCCCGGAGGAGGAAAACTTCGATTTTTGCACCGGTTTTTTCTTTTTCACCATACAAACGGGCGGGAAAAACTTTGGTATTGTTTATGATAAACACATCCCCTTCACTGAAGTAATCAAGCACATCTTTAAAATGTCTGTGTTCAATCTTTTGAGTCTTGCGGTCGAGTACCATCATATTGACTTCATCCCGTGTTTTGGAAGGATTCCCGGCTATTAATTCAGGAGGCAGGTGAAAACGGAACTGAGATAATTTCATTTTATATATTTGGTTAAAAAGGAATACGAAATTACTACAAATTAAGGCAAAAGTCAAGTGACTTTCATGGGATTATACTCATATGTGATAGAAAAGTTACGGCTTTCCGAATAGCTGGACGAGTTCTTCTCCATCCCGGAGGTGGTACCCGGTAATGCCAAGTTCATGGGCTGCCTCAATATGCATAAGGGTGTCGTCAATAAACAGTGTTTCGGCAGGATCCAGTTTGTTCTCATTCAAAACCAATTGAAAAATCGCCAGGTCTGGTTTTTTCAGATGAAGTCGGTAGGAAAAATAAACCTTTTCAAACAATGCATCAAAATCCCGGTAACCATAGTGTTGCCGGAGATCTTCCCGGTATTTCAGGAAATGGATCTCATTTGAATTGCTGAGCAGGAAAATCCGGTAACTATCCCGTATATTTTCCAGCAGCCGGATCCGGGGTTCAGGGATCTTCATCATCAGTGCGTTCCAGGCATCGTCGATGGCTGCATCGGAGGGAGGAACCTGGTAATGGTTCCGGATCGCATCCCTGAATTGTCGGGAGGTAATGAGGCCCGTTTCATAATTTGAAACAAGCTTTTCAAACAGCTGGTCTTGTTCTTCCGGAGCCGTGGAAAATTCCATTTTTGGCAGACCGAATTCTTTGAATTTATCAATAGTGCGTTGGATATCAAGGTCGCAGATCACACCGCCAAAGTCGAAAATGATATTTTTTATTGATGAGTGATGAGGGATATGGGATGAGAGATGAAGCATGATTTGGGATGTGTGATTTGGGATTTGGGATGTGTGATAAACCATAGGCAGCAGTGAACAGGGAAAATCGTTTTGCAAAAATGCGATTTTTTTTCTACTTTTGCCATCCCGACAATCAGAGATCAGAGATCTGAAATCGTAAATCGTAAATCGTAAATTAAATTAGGGGGCCTATAGCTCAGTTGGTTAGAGCACCTGACTCATAATCAGGTGGTCCCTGGTTCAAGTCCAGGTGGGCCCACAAGTTCAAGTGTAAAGTGTAAAGTGCAAGGTGTAATTATAATTTACACTTCGCACTTTGCTTTTCAGACTTTACCATTTTAATTGATCTAAGATCATTATCCACAAACCTTCATTTATTACCCGATTTTTTTAAGTTTCGGTTTTTGCACGATCTATTTCTAAGCCAGTTCGGATAGTTGTCCTTTTATTCTTATATTCGCTTCTTTAAAACCGGGTCATCGTCTGTCCTTCACGATTGATAAGTCAATTTGTTTTAAAATTTCTTTCGATTTTCAATGCATCAATTCCAGGAGGACCTCAGAGATAACATTTGTTTACCCATTATTTATGTGTAGGCTAAACTCGAATATAAGCATAAACAAATCAATTAACATTGACAATTGAGTATACACAGTCTTTTGGCGGTTAGTCATATAAAAACATCCAAACAACCATAATTACTATGGGGTGAAATTTTTAGAATAAGTAAACACTACAAACAAAATCAAATAATCAATAAACAATGACAAAAGAACAAGAACGGGAAGAATTACACCGCACAATTTGGCAAATTGCCAATAACTTACGCGGTAGCGTGGATGGTTGGGATTTTAAATCGTATGTTTTAGGAATATTGTTTTACCGGTTTATATCCGAAAATCTAACAGTTTATATTAACAAGGAAGAACAAAGAACCGGAAACACTAATTTCGATTACGCTAACCTTTCCGACAAAGATGCCGAATTTGGTAGGGCCGACACGGTGAAAGAAAAAGGCTTTTATATTTTGCCCTCTGAGTTATTTGAAAATGTGAAGCGAAACGCTAAAAACGATGCGAATCTCAATGAAACATTGAGCAAGGTTTTTAAGAATATAGAAAATTCTGCCAAAGGCACGGATAGCGAAGACGATCTCAAAGGCTTGTTCGATGACATTGATGTAAACAGCAACAAACTCGGCGCTACTGTACAAAAACGAAACGAACTGTTAGTCAAAATAATTACATCAATCGGAGGCTTAGAACTGGGAGATTACCAGGACAATACAAATGACACTTTTGGTGATGCTTATGAGTTTCTGATGACCATGTACGCCAGTAATGCTGGAAAATCGGGAGGCGAATTTTTCACCCCGCAGGAAGTTTCAGAGCTGCTTGCCAAAATTACAGTAGTAGGTAAAAAACAAGTAAATAAAGTTTATGACCCCGCTTGTGGCTCAGGTTCGCTTTTGCTGAAATTTGCTAAAGTGCTTGGGAAAGAAAATGTGCGACAAGGTTTTTACGGTCAGGAGACCAGTCTTACTATTTACAATCTTTGCCGTATCAACATGTTTCTGCACGACATTAATTACGAGAAATTCGATATTGCCCACGGTGATACCCTGCTTGAGCCCAAACATTGGGACGATGAGCCATTTGATGCGATTGTTTCTAATCCGCCTTATTCCATAAAGTGGGACGGCGACAGCAATTCCTTACTCATCAATGACCCCCGTTTTTCGCCTGCCGGGGTGTTGGCTCCAAAATCTAAAGCCGATCTCGCCTTCACCATGCACATGCTAAGCTGGCTTTCTACTTCTGGTACGGCTGCCATAGTTGAATTCCCTGGCGTGCTTTACCGTAGTGGTGCCGAACAAAAAATACGCAAATACCTTATCGACAACAATTATGTGGATACGGTAATTCAGTTACCGCCCGATTTATTCTTTGGTACCGGCATTGCCACCTGCATTATCGTCCTCAAAAAGAGCAAAAAAGACAATGCAACGCTTTTCATTGATGCGTCTGCTGAGTTTGTGCGCAATGGTAACAAAAATAAGCTGACAGAGACAAACAGAGAAAAGATTCTGAATGCCTTTATTGAGCGAAAAGACGATGCTCACTTTGCAAAGTTTGTACTCAATAGCGATATTGCCGATAACGAATACAATATCGCCGTTAGTAGTTATGTAGAACAAGAAAATACTACAGAAGTAGTGGATATTCTAAAGCTCAATGCCCACATTTCAGAAATTGTAATTAAGCAAAACAAACTG
>JBEKST010000214.1:0-5335 GCA_049516815.1 Bacteroidales bacterium
AAGAATAATATACTCATTATCAGCAGAAAAGAAAGCTCTCTTCTGGACAGGATTGCACCATTTTCTTATCTTTTTTTCTTCTTCACACTCTTTTCAATACTTATTTTCATGATCATCCGGTTTTCAGATGTGATGAATATTTCTTTCCTTCGGTTGGGCGACCGGTTGCAACTATCCATGTCGGGTATACTGGGCATATCCTTGTTGATCACCGGAGGGCTTATTGTTTATTATATCATCAACCTGAATACGGCTAAAAACCAGGAAAATCTTAGTGAACGTACGCATTCCCTGCTTGTTGAATTGCAACATAAAATAGGGAGTTCAACTGATTTTTCAGAACTGGGGAAGGAGGAATTAAACGAAATAATGACGGAATTTTCTAATGTCTTTTTCGTTGATGTTAACCTCTATAACCCACAAGGAAGACTAATTGCCACCTCGCGACCGGAGATTTTCGAGGAGGGATTGTCTTCTGAGCTTATGAACGGGGAAGCCTTTTCTCACCTAAAATATTTGCACAATTCGTATTACTTTCATAGGGAAAAGATAGGTGAAAATGGCTACAATTCAGCCTATATGCCATTCTTCAATGAAAAGAATCAACTGCTTGCATATCTTAATCTACCCTATTTTGCCCGTCAGGATGACCTGAAAAAGGAAATTTCTGCGTTTCTCGTCGCCTTCATCAATGTGTATGTCTTTCTTATTATTGTTGGAATATTTCTCGCCCTGTTCGTTTCAAATTATATCAGCCGACCTCTAAGAATCCTGGCATCACGCATCAGCATGTTGTCGTTTGGAAAACACAACGAAAAGATCGAATGGAAACGCAGAGACGAAATTGGACAACTAGTGGATGAATACAACCAGATGATTGATGAACTTGTAAAAAGCGCCGATTTATTGGCCAGATCTGAACGAGAAACGGCATGGAGAGAAATGGCAAGACAGGTCGCGCATGAAATTAAAAATCCGCTTACCCCCATGAAACTTAGCGTTCAGCATCTTGAGAGAGCATGGAAAGATCATTCCTCAGATTGGGATGAAAGACTGAAACGGTTCATAAAAACCATGACGGAACAAATTGAATCCTTGTCAGCTATTGCCTCTGAATTTTCTGATTTTGCCAAGATGCCGGTCACACAACCGGAAAACATTGATCTCAATGAAATCCTTGAAAATGTCAAAGAACTTTACCAGGACACTTCACGAATCCGGTTCGAATTCCGATATGATAGCCGCGTCCCGCATACAATCTTGGGCGACAGAAAACAACTCCTGAGAGTATTCACCAACCTGACTAATAATGCCGTTCAGGCGATCGGAAACAAAGAAGAAGGAATAATCAGCATTGAACTTGAATCTGAAGATACAAAATACAGTTTAAAAATATCGGATAGTGGCGGTGGAATCTCAACAGAGCAATCAGACCGGATTTTTCAACCAAATTTTACAACAAAATCCGGGGGAATGGGATTAGGTCTTGCCATTGTAAAAAGCATTATTCATAGCCTGGGAGGAGAGATCAGCTTTGTATCAAAAGAAGGTTCCGGAACGACATTTATCCTCATTTTCCCGGCACTGGAAGCGATGAAAAAAGAAGAAAAGCCATGAACCAAAAAAAATGGAGTCTCAATGAGAACAAGATCCAATTCCAGGCGGGATCAGAACAGTATTTACAATGACATAGAATAACGATGAACAAAAAGACTTTAATTTACGGATTACTTATTCTTCTTCTCTTTTCAGGGTGTAAAAAGAGCAATGAAATTATCCAGTATCATAAATTTAAAGACCAGACATGGAACCGGTTCGAAAAACTCAGGTTTGATATCCCGATCATAGATATTGACAAACCCTATGATGTTTATTTTTTTGCCAATCATACGAAAAACTATGAGTTTGATAATCTTGAGTTCAATATGATCATGACCACGCCCTCCGGGGAAGAAAGGATCAAAGAGTATAAATTTTTATTGAAGAATAAAACAGGAGGGTTTACCGGGAACTGTTGTCAGGATTCCTGCACAGCCATCATTACCCTTAAAAAGAAGCTGCGAATGGAAAAAAAAGGAATGTTACGGATCGAAATCGAAACTCTCGTGCCCCGTTTGCAGCTCAATGCATTACTTGGAGTTGGAATCCGCCTGGTACCTACCGGTCAGTAATTCCTGTATTCGTTGTTTATCAATGGAGATCTGGGTTTTTAATGCCTCGGGGTTGGGGAACTTCTTTTCATCCCTGATCCGGGCAACGAAAAACAAGATTAAATCCTGCCCATAGAGATCATCAGAAAAATCAAACAGATTTACTTCTATTGTTAATTCGTGTTGTTCAAAGGTTGGACGTATCCCGATGTTGACCATTCCGTTATAAAGTCCCGTATGATGTTGAATTCTGACAGCATAAACTCCATTCGCAAGAAACAAAGGTGAAATCTCCTTCAGTTTAAGATTGGCTGTTGGGAAACCAAGGGTTTTTCCCAATTGGCTACCTTTAATTACCGTCCCTTGTAAAGAATAATAATCACCTAAAATCGCATTTGCCTCCAGGATGTTACCTTCTGCAAGCGCCTTTCTTGCCTTTAAGGGAATTTTTTTCGTTTTCATTCAACAAAGCTACACAAATTTCTGGGTGATATATTCTTACCAAGAGATCAAATTTAGAATAATTATGGATAAAGTTTACGGTGACATTCAGTACAGAAGTATGTTTTCCAGTTGTTTTTCACATCCACCGGATGTATAAATTCCATTGTTTTATCGAAAGAACTGTATTGAATATTGTTTGAAGGCCCCAGGGAAACGAAGGAATGGCATAATTTGCAGTCTTTGGATATCATTTTCCCCTTTTTTGACGTATGACGGTCTGAATGGCAACGAAAACAGCCATCTGATTCGAGGTGCCCGATATGGTTGAGGTATTTGTTTGAAGTCACACGCATATAAGGAAAGACATTGAGTGAAAATTCGTTCGTAATGCCTGCGATGGCTTTGTCGATCAAAGATTTTTTGCCTGCAAAGATGACGGGGAATTTCATTTTGTAAAAATTATAAATACTGTCGCGGATATAACGTAAAGAAGAATCCTTATCTGTAAATGGGCCTTTCAGGACGTTCATCGCGACTTTTTTTATGAAAGGCAGTTCTGCCGGTATTTCCTCCTTCATAATCCCCTCGTCAACAAAAACCGGGGCTGATTTGTAAGAATGAGAGGGTCGGTTATGACAATCCATACAGTCCATAATTCTGTGCTCGAGAGTATCGAGCGCTTTTTGTGTAAGCAGATTCTCTGTATCCCGGAAGATCTGGACCTCACCGGTTTTCAGGTTGGTGAACTTCACCCAGGGGATGGATTCTCTATCTTTTGAAGATGAAACATACTCAATCCGCATATTTTTGTTGATGTGCCAGTGAATACCACCGGACAGTCCCATGGTATTGTAATTTGGGCTGATCTTCATCAACATGGAAACATTCCATTCGGTATTCAGACTGTCGGTGAGATAGGTCCTTCTATTATCCAGTTTCGGGGCATAAAATTTTTCAGGCCAATGACAGCGTTCGCAAGTTTCGCGTGCAGGACGCAAATTTTTAATTGGCGTTCCGATCGGTTGTGAATATTTATGAAATAAGACAGAGTAGACCTGGTAAAGACCTGACAGCTTTGATTTTACGTACCAGTCGGCGCCTTCTCCCACATGGCATTCCACGCAGGCCACGCGTGCGTGGGGTGAATGAAGATAAGTTACATATTCCGGTTCCATGACTTTATGGCAAAGCTTGCCGCAAAAAGTAACAGATTCGGTAAAGTTAAAAGTCTCGTAACTTCCTACTGCCGAAACAATCAGGAAAAGGAATGTGAAAATCGAAAATATTAATAACTGGTGACGCTGCCTGCTGCTGTTCATATCCAGTACCGGCCACCTGGATTCGCCTTCCTTGCTTTTCCTGCGGCGTTTCACAAACATTCCGATGAGAATCAGGATCAATCCGATCAACAGGACGGTAGGAAGTATAATATAGGTAAACATCCCGTTATACGGATTATCATGACTGGTGAACAGCGACTCTATAAAAAGAATGATAATAAGTATAAAGCTATTAATGGCAAGAATAGCTCCAATAATACTAATCCAATTGGAAACTGATTTTGGCATTTTCATTTTAGAAAGGATTTTAGAAAGCACAATTTACCATTTCGGGCGATTAAATTTCCAGGGGAAAAATAATGTAAATTATGATTATAAAATCTTATTTTTTCAATGTGCGCATGAAAGCCACGAGCGCCCAACGGTCATTTGCGTCGGGAAGGTTCTTTTCATAGACTGGCATTTCATCACGCCCGGTTGAAGTTTTGTAGAATATTTCGCCATCAGTCATGCCTTGGAAAGCCGCTCCGGAGAAATCTCCCGGGAAAGTTTTCAATGAAGCTCCCCTGGGGCCGTCACCTAAACCTTTGGCGCCATGGCAGGCTCTGCAGTTCTTCGCCCAAAGATCTTTTCCGTTGCTGATCACGGAGGCGTCTTTCAGGTTAACAGCTGCTTTTATCATTTTATTCTTATCAGGAACAGGCCATGGTTTTGCTTTTGCCTGTTGAGCGTTAACCATATTCCCAAGCACAAATACTACTGCGGTAATCATCATCACGAGTAGAGTAATCATTTTCTGTGTTTTTTTCATTGATTTGAATGTTTTAAAGTTAAACATTTGATATTAATTAAAAAGTCCACAAACGAGTAATATTAAATCCAATCAGGATCACTCCGTTATAGGGGTTATTATCATTGTAAAAAGCTACTTCCTGCGGAATAATACCTTGTGCGGCAGCAAAGTAGACCTGGAATGTATGGGTACTTGTTGAAATCTCAATTCCCAGTCCGGCATTCGGCCAGGGTCTCCTGTTCAAATAGGTCAGAACAGATTGAGAATAAGTGGCAATGATGGACGTCTGCGGACTGATCTTCAGGCGACCGATCCCGGATATCTGGAGATTGTCGTTGTACATTGAGTTAACGTGCCAATCCTGCTTGGTAATGGCCGAATCCACAATATTATAATGAACCCATGCAATTCCGACCTGGACGGAAAACATTTTGAAGAATCTTCTTGCAATCATTAACTCGCCATAATAAGAAAAACGGTCTCGCGATTTAAAATCAATACCAAAACTCGATTTATTCAAACAATTAATTGCCATGTTACCATAAACTGCCATGGTAAATGGAAACCCACCTTTGCGCTGACGCAGAAAGGTATATTTTAGTTGGAGGTCCTGGATCCTTTTATTCTTTGTTGTGCCCAATCCAATCAATACATTTTTATTGATGGTA
>JBEKST010000215.1:0-5300 GCA_049516815.1 Bacteroidales bacterium
AACAGGTATTGGGGTAAACAATTTTTCATAATTTAGCCTTTTTCTTAAGGATGAGGTTTTTACAAATACTCTTACTGCCATTTTCCTGTTGTTTCGGAATGATCATGCTGGTGAGGAACCTACTTTTTGACCTTGGGATCCTGTATTCAGAAAAATTCGATCTTCCGGTTATCTCTGTGGGGAACCTTTCCTTTGGTGGAACCGGAAAAACGCCACACATCGAGTATCTAATCCGGCTCATAGGCGACAGTTTACTTATCGCGACACTGAGTCGTGGCTATGGAAGAGAGAGTAAGGGATTCATCCTGGCTTCCCGCAAATCGAATGTTAAATACATCGGAGACGAGCCGCTTCAGTTTGTAAAAAAATTTCACAACATTAAAGTTGCCGTTGATGAAAAAAGGGTACGGGGCATTCATAAGCTGATGGATAAATTTCCCGACCTCGGACTGGTTTTATTGGATGATGCCTTCCAGCACAGATGGGTAAAACCGGGCATTTCCATCCTGCTTACCGATTATCATCATCTTTATACGGAAGATCATGTGGTTCCTTCAGGGCAATTGAGAGAATTCCATTCCGGGGCAAAGCGGGCAGATATTATCATCGTGACAAAAACCCCGAAAGTATTTTCCCCAATCACGCGTAGAAGGATACTGGATGATCTAAAACCCAGGCCTTCCCAGCAACTTTTCTTTTCCTATATCATATATGGAGGTCTTGTTCCGGTCAATGAGGAACAGGACATGGCAGTCCTTCAAAAGTTAAGTTATATCCTTTTATTTACCGGGATTGCAAATGATTATCCTCTCCAGGAAGAAATCCGGAGAAAATGTACCGATCTCATCATCCTGAAATTTCCTGATCATCACCAATACAGAATGAAAGACCTGGAAACTATCCGGGCGCGTTTTGAGGATCTTCCAACACGAAAAAAAATCATTCTGACCACCGAAAAGGATCTGATGCGATTGAAAAATTCAGAATTCAGTAATTTTTTTAAAAATCTTCCGTTATTTTACATTCCCATCGAAATCAACTTTCACGAAAAAGACAAGCAGAAATTTGACAAACTTATAATAGACTATGTCGGACAAAATCAAAGAAACCGTTGAATTTTTACAAGCCCGGATATCCCTGAAACCGGATATCGGAATAATTCTTGGAACAGGGTTGGGCGGCCTTGTCAATGAAATCGAAATCCTTCATACAATTCCCTATACCACGATCCCAAATTTTCCTGTTTCCACCGTCGCCGGACACAAAGGACAACTGATCTTTGGGAAGATGAGCGGAAAAAACATTGTTGCCATGCAGGGACGCTTTCATTATTACGAAGGTTATTCCATGCAGGAAGTGGCATTTCCTGTTCGTGTGATGAAACTTCTCGGGATTCAACTTCTGATTGTTTCCAATGCCAGTGGTGGGGTGAACCCCTCGTTCAGTGTCGGCGACCTGATGATCATCGAGGATCACATAAACCTGATGAAGGACAACCCGCTTATCGGTCGCAATGATGACAAGCTGGGAACCCGTTTCCCGGATATGAGCCATGCTTACGACCGCGACCTAATCGCGAAAGTATTTACCATTGCCGGGAAGCACGATATTCATCTGCAGAAAGGAATTTATGCGGCCGTTTCAGGGCCTACTTTTGAAACCCCTGCAGAATATCGCTATATACGTACCACCGGGGCCGATGCAGTAGGTATGTCAACAGTTCCAGAGGTGATTGCCGCGCGTCATATGGGATTGCGTTGCTTTGCATTCTCAGTGATCTCCGATCTCGGTGTTCCCGGGAAAATCGTGAGGATAACGCACCAGGATGTGATCCTGGAAGCAAGCAATGTTGAACCCAAGATGACGAAAATCATTAAGGAATTGATCGGAATCCTCGACTGATTTTAATTCAGGTTTATATCCATGATTTTTAATTTCCATCGTATCCCGATCTTGCATTTTTTTTGGGATAAGGGGATGATCGCAAGGCTGACGCCAATGAGGGAACCGCTGATGATCATAGTTTGTGGAATGAATACCCTTTCATGGTTGATCAGGTTATTGAACGAATCAAGAATGAAATAACCGGCTCCTGCATACAAAAGAATCCGGGTCATAAGATGAGGGAAATAAATATTCCTGTATACCGCGCTGATATCGGATAACTGAATGGTGGTGTGGGAGCCGATCGTAACCGAGCTGTCGGTCAGGTTCCACAGGTAACTTTTAATAATCAGGTTTTGTTTTTTCGTCCTGATCTTCACATCATCACCAAGGTGAAATCCATACCGGGTTGGAGTCCCGATCTTCTCCAGTACCAGTGTTTTCTGAGCAGATGCGGCTGAACAGGCAGCAAGGAACATAGCCAGAAGAACCAGCTTTTTCATGATCTTAATATCTTATGCTAAGGTACTATGTTTTGCGCCGTCCTCTTAAGATTTAACAAATTTTCCTTCCGGTAAGGAATGTAGCTTCAACATGCATAGTGAGAATTGATTACTTTTGTTCCTCCTATGAGGAAATACATTACCTTTTTACTTCTTGTTCTGTTTTTCGTCAGATGCAACGGGCCGGAAGACATTAGGCCGAAGTCAGCAGTCAGGAGCCACAAGACCGAATTCAGGAAACCTCAAACCTCGGACCACAGACCACAGACCTCAGACTTCAGACCTCAGACTTCAAACCACAGACCTCTGACCTCAGACCTCCGACCTCAGACTTCAATACCCAGGCCGCGGACCATCGATACCACGCTAATAAAAAAGCTGATGCATTTGCGCAATGCAAATCTTGAGATCGATTTCCGGGAACCGGTGAACCGTGGGTACCTCTTCTCGCCTGTTGAAAATCCCGAGTTCTCATCGATGATCCTGCTGAGTCATGACCGTTCCATCCGGATCAACTTTGACAATGATATCCTTGATAATACTGACCGTTATTATACGAATGGGATCCGTTTTGATTTTATCAGCCCGTTCCTGAAACAATCACCCTTGTCGTGGCTGATGGTTCCTTATTGGGGACAGGGGATCAATTATTACGGCGTTTCGATCGGGCAAAACATGTACACACCTTATACGACAAAAGTCGGCGGCATTCATCAAGGCGACAGGCCTTATGCATCTTATCTCTTTATTGGGAGTTTCAAGATCTCCAACGATCCTGGTAAGAAATTCCGCCAGACCAGCGAAATCGTTCTTGGGGTGATCGGGCCATCGGCATACGGCGATTTTGTACAGAAGTCATTTCATAACAGCATACCCACGAATAACGAACCGCTGGGTTGGGAATACCAGATACAGAACGACCTTGTTCTCAACTACAACTTAACCTTTGAGAAAGGTCTTGTAAGCAACCGGAGAATGGAACTGAACCTGAATGGAGTTAGCGCATTGGGAACCCTGTATACCAATATGGGAGGCGGTTTTCAATTTCGTGCCGGACTACTGAATCCCTACTTCGATAACTATGGTTTTTCCAGGATGAAGGTCAATGAAGCAAAAGTATATTCAAAATTCCAGGTGTTTATTTTCATTACTTCCCTTGGAAAGCTGGTGGGTTATGATGCAACGCTGGAGGGTGGGATATTTAACAGGTCGAGTATTTACACGCTTAAAAGAAGGGAGGTATCCCTTTTCACATACCAGGGAACGCTGGGGTTTACCCTGTCGTATGCAGGGATCCGGCTCGATGTTGAACAGTTTTTGTTAAGTCCTGAATTTCATGGCTGTGCATGGCATAAATGGGTGCACATAGGTGTGACCTTCGGGATGTGATTGTTGAAAAATAAATCACAGTGCATTTGTGTTTACCTTGGGAATAAGTCCTAATTTTGAAAGATGGAAGAATTTAGTAATAGCGCTGCAGGAACCGATAATTCCGGCAGGAGCATTCCTGCTTCAGCGCAGGGACTTGTAAGAAAAAAGCCCAGAAAGGCGCCGGGGACCGATCTTATTTTTGAGCATGGTAAAGTGCCTCCACAGGCAGTGGATCTTGAGGAAGCCGTGATCGGGGCCATGATGCTGGAAAAAGACAAGCTGGCTGCTGTTATCGAATTGCTGAAGCCGGAAGTTTTTTACAAGAGCGAGCACCAGCTTATCTACGGCGCAATCACACGATTATTTTCCCAGGTTAAGCCGGTAGATATCCTGACCGTGACAGATGAACTCAGGCAATCGGGGGAGTTGGAACTGGTGGGAGGCGCTTACTATATTGCGATGCTGACGAACCGGGTCGCATCGTCGGCCAACATTGAATTCCACGCGAGGATCATTCTTCAAAAACATATCCAGCGCGAACTGATCCGTATTTCTTCTGCTATTATTAAGGATGCGTTTGAAGATACGACGGATGTATTTGAGCTCCTTGACCGTGCTGAAAGCAACCTGTTTGCCGTCAGCGAAACCAGTATCCGCAGGAATGTCAGGAGCATGCAATCATTGGTAAAAGAGGCTGTAGCTGAAATTGCAGCGGGCCGATCGCATGACGGGCATTTGCGCGGTGTAGGCTCCGGGTTTACAGAAATTGACCGGGTTACTTCCGGCTGGCAGAAATCCGATCTGATCATTCTTGCTTCCCGCCCTGGGATGGGGAAAACGGCTTTGGCGCTGACAATGGCGCGTAATATCGCTGTAGATTTTAAAAAGCCCATAGCTTTATTCTCCCTTGAAATGTCGGCCATTCAGCTGGTGACGCGTCTCATAGCCAGTGAAACGGAAATCAGTTCAGAAAAGCTCAGGCGTGGTAACCTGGAAGACTATGAATGGGAACAGCTTAATTCCCGTATATCCACGCTGATCGATGCACCTTTGTTTATCGATGACACACCCGCACTGACAATGTTCGAACTCCGGGCAAAGTGCCGGCGTTTGAAAACCCAGCACGACATTCAGATCGTGATCCTTGACTATTTGCAGTTAATGCAGGGAGCACCGGAACATAAAGGAAACAGGGAACAGGAGATCAGTAATATCTCCCGGTCGCTTAAGGCCCTGTCGAAGGAACTGGATATTCCGATCATCGCCTTGTCGCAGCTGAGCCGTGAAGTTGAGAAACGACTTGTCAAGAAGCCCATCCTTTCCGACCTTCGTGAATCGGGATCCATCGAACAGGATGCCGATATGGTTCTTTTTATCTACCGTCCGGAATACTATAAATTGGAGGAGGACACATATGGAGGCCCGGTGGAAGGGATTGCAGAAATCAGCATTGCTAAGAACCGTAATGGTTCGACGAAAGATGTCAAGTTGAAATTTGTTTCACGGTTTGCAAAATTCATGGACCTGGAGATCGATTATTCA
>JBEKST010000216.1:0-5244 GCA_049516815.1 Bacteroidales bacterium
ACAGGCTGCTATGAACTAAAAAAACGTGTAAGCTGCCAGGTACTCGGTACCATGCGTAGGAACTGCCGGCTGTATATTCGGGATCAGAACGCTCAAAGAGTAGGTGCTAAATAAGTGAAAATGAAAATGTTGCAACCAATATTATCATTCTGACTGCTGTTTTAGTTTCTGTTCCGGCCTTTTATCAGAAAGAACACAGTTACGAGATGCCTGGCATAATGAAGTTTCGAAACGGGGGAGCCTATCGTATCGGAGCATAGGTTTCAATCATAGCTTCCTGACCGATCTCCTTTAGTCACCTTTCCAGTCGTAAATAGTTTAACGATTAATTAAAAATGCCGGATTGCACGCACATACATCATGTACTCCTTGAGAAATTCCGTCCAATCAGTGGTGAAATCATAGCCGCGAGCGAGGTACGCACCATCCTCGGAAGAACTCCAATAGCGTCCATCAGTAAAACCACCAATCACATCTTTTTCCTCATGCATCTTTATCAGTTCCCCCAGTGATGGTAAATACCAGTCGCTGTATCCATTCAGCACTAGATCATTACAAATTCGGGCTGCAATGCCTGCTTCGCTGCATCTGTTTATAATAGCCAGCGTATTTGCCTGCCCAAAGCCATATTGTGGATCTGTGCCTCCAAGTTCGGTTTCTTTACAGCCCCATGTCGCTCCGGAACTTTGGTCGTTAGGAGCTGCAATGCATCCGTGTTGGTGTGTAGCATCATCAAAACAGAAAATGATCCCTCCTCCATAATGCTGACCAATAAAAAACACAGTATTGTTTTTTTCAATGTTAAGGTCCACCTTTGTGGTGGATGTATATGGCTCATAATGCCTTTTGTTAGTCGTCAGTAGAAGAATACTGTACCCTGCATCTTTAAGGTCTTTTAACTTTGTCCCACAGGAAGGTGAACCTTCGAGCACGAGACCCATAGATCTATCAATAAAATAGTAGAGACCGTAAGTGAGATCAGAAGTATCTCCGGTTGTTTGACTGGAAATTTTCAACTCTGCCGAAGCATCGAAAACCCCAGCCAGATTAATCCTTGTAAGAGAAGCTGAAAGATCAGGCATGGAATAGGAGACCTTTACAGGTTCTGTTTGTGAGGCGTCCAGGGTTACCGTCTTGCCTAACGGGGTTTCTGTATAAAAATTCCCTGCAATAAAAGCTCTTTCCGATACTTTGCTATAGATCTGTCTCATGAGTAAGGCATTAAACGAGGCAGCCCATACAGAAGGGCCATTCCAGCCGGGAATAGCAGAACCGGCATTCAGCACAGCCTCTACCGGGTGAACATCTTTATCAATATCCAGAATCATTTTTTTCAGTGCACCAGGATCAAAATTGCAAATATATTTGATGACGTCCGCCATGCCATACCCATGAAAAGATGAAGCATGTCCTACCCCCTCTGAGGGGTCACTCCAGGTTGCACCCGCTTCCATGCCCAGGAAAGATCTTGTCATATGTGAATTGAATTCATTGGGCAGATAGTCCGTTGAGGGATAGAATAACTCTTCCACATAGGTTGCTGTTGCTTCGGTAAGCCAATTTTTCAGTTCGCCTCCTGTATTATAAAGCGATTGAATCATATGGAAACATTCATGGCCGGCAATCGTTGATATACCGTATATTTCACTCATTTTAAGAACATTAAAATCATAACTGGGCGACAGGTACAAGGCTGATGTTGTATAAGATCCATACTCATTCACATTATCCCCCCAAAAAGGGATCGGTGATCCTTGAAACTGCCTGAAAGTTACAGGAATCGGATATTTGGTGCTCAGTTTGGAAATGTCAAATCCCATACTATAATATTTCACCAGGGAGGTTTCCAGTGCTTCACCAAGCATTGTTGCCTGAGCCAAAGTTACTCCGGGTTTAGAATAAACCACATGAAAATGAAAATTTGAAGAATCATAATAGTCCTCACTGCCAGATACTACGATGATTACTGTGCCGTGGGAAATATATTCCAATTTCGGATCGTATCCTCCCGTCTTTTTAACCTCCTTGTTCGGTTTTACCACCTTAATCGCTGACTGAACATAACCAGCCGAATCGGTTGCAGGGAAATACGACAGGGCATAGACTGTATCACTGTAACTTCTTGCAAACTGGAGAACTCCAGCAGCAAGATAAAACTCGTCTTCGATTGCCCCTGTTGCCTTTACACTGATCGGGAGGATCCCTTCAAATTCCTCCGGCAGCCCTGTGATCTTAAAGCTGGGTGAAATCTGACCACTGCCCAAAATAGTCTGGGTAGTGGAATAAATACTCAGGGAATAGTCTTTAGTGAATATACCTGCGGGTAGAGTAAACTTAATGGAACCTGCATCCAGGGTTCCTCCGGCCGAACCAACGGTTTTTGTTATTATAACCTTCCAGGGATCCACTGGAATATCAGGTGATGACTCCTTCTTCTTGCAGGAGACCATAACCAGAATAATCATGCCCATTAGAAAAATCAGGGTAAATAAAATTTTTTTCATACTATATGGGATTAAATCAGTTTTATAACAAAATTTAAGGAAATATAAATTCGCAGCCAAATTAGAAAGTCCGCGTAATGGAAACAATAGTCCAAATAGGTCATTTTGGTTTCACCCGATCTTATTTTTGAGTACTTTGGCCACGGCCTGGGCCTTGGAATGGACTTGCAGTTTTTCGTAGATCTTCTTAATGTGATTTCGTACTGTCTGCAAGCTGATGAAGAGTTTATCGGCGATAGCACTATTGGCAATTCCCTGTACAATGAGGTTCAGGATCTCATTTTCCCTCGGTGTCAGGTCAAACTGCGTGTCGCCGGTGACTTTTACCGGTTTAAATAATTTGAGGATCTGTTTGGCTACCATCGGTGTGAGCGCTGCTCCACCTTCATAAACCTGCTGGATAGCTTCGAGGATCTTCGGAGGGCTGGTTTTTTTAAGGATGTACCCGTCTGCTCCGTTTCGAATGGCTTTCAGAATACTGTCTTCATCTTCCTGTATTGTGAGCATCATGATCTTCTGCCCGGGGAATCGCTCGTTAAATAATGGAATTGCATCGATTCCCGACAGATTTGGCAGATTGATATCCAACAGCAGCACATCGGTTACGGTAGGATTTTTCAAGGCTTCTTCTGCAGAAGCAAATGCCCATTCCACTTTATATTCTGAAAAGGATGAGATAAGGAAAACCAGGCTTTGCCTGAATGCTGCATGATCCTCAACGATGCCGACCGATATTTGCATGAAAAATTTTCTACAAATAAATGAAATGCTTCTGATTAATCCAATAGCCCATTTGGGTCATATCCTGAAAGAGAGTTCAATCCTGGTGCCTTTATCCTGTTCAGAATCGACAGTCAGTAAAATGGATGATTCGGAAGCTCTTCTTCGCATATTCACCAACCCATTCCCGTGAGAACCACTTATCTTTAATTCTTTTTCCGAAAACCCGTGTCCGTCATCCGTCAGTATGATTTTGCATACCTTTTCCTTTATCCAGCTTTGAAGGGTAACGTTCTTCGCCTCCGAGTGGGCAATAATATTATGCAATCCTTCCTTGAGGATCAGAAAAACATCATTTCTCAGTTTCACGGGTAACATAATCTCGCTTTCGGGCATATCGGTTTTAGCATGAAACCCAACCTGGTTATCCGTTAAAACCTCTGACATGAGAGTCGTCGTTTTGGTAAGCAGCCTTTGCAGGGAATCATTTTTAGGCGCAGTCATCCAGATGATATCCGAGATTGATTGCATGGCTGCCCGCGCCAGTTCCTCAATCTTTGATGAAAGCTTGTGTTGATTGCTGTCAGGCGGGCTGTCAAAGTTTTTCAATGTGTTTGAGTAAATTGAAATACTCCCAAGTGTGGAGGCAAGATCATCATGGAGGTCGCGGGAGATTTTTTCCCTCAAATCGAGTTTTTCTTTCTCCGACAGATACTTCAAAAGGATCCTTTCTGAAGCAAGATGCAGCAGGATCAACCCTAAAATGACAACTGCAGGAGATAGAAAAAACAGGATGACGGATGAATGAAACAGGAAAATCTGATTGATCACAATAAAAAGAACAAATAAAAACAGGGTCACCGACCACTTTAATATTCTGATAGAGGAGGGACCTTTTTGATGAACATGTAAATAAAAGGCTAAGATAATGATGATGAGGATGTACTTAAGGATTTCCCCCCGGATTTCCCGATCCGTAAAGAAGCGAATAATTGCTTTTTTAATGGTAGTAAATTGTCCTGCCAACCCCTCTTCCTCATTGACCCGGATGATCGTTCCTGCCCGGACCTCTGATATTCTGATTGTAATTCCTGATGCCGGAAATTTGACCAGGGCTAAATACTTCAATCCGGGGGCAAGTCCGAAAATGACATCTTTTGAAGAAACAGAACCATACCCGCTGCCTCCGCTGATTTCCTGAAACCCGGCAAGAGAATCTTTTTTACCCTTTGGGTTTTTGACGTACAGAAAAACCTTTGCCCCGATAGCATCCCTGTTCGAGCGGGTTCCATGTACCTTAAAGGTCACCGAGTTCCTTTTTTCAATCTTATTGACAAATAAAGTACTGCTTCCATTAACATAATTTGCTACATACAGATCAATATCCCCATCCCCATCGATATCACCAGTGGCACAACCTGTGCAGTAACCGCTTAGTTCAGCGCCAAACTTGCCGGTCACATCTTCAAAGTATTTCCCTTTGATGTTCCTGTAAAGAACATTTTCTCCAACATTGGTAACATAGAGATCCAGGAACCCATCCAGATCAAAATCAGCAAATACAGCTCCATTGCTCAAGTAGACCTTATGATCGAAATACTGATCAGTAATATCTTTGTAAATACCTTTCCCGTTATTCAAATACAATTTGTTAGAGGAATTGCGATTAGCAATAAACAGATCAGGATACCCGTCATTGTTAACATCTCCAAATACGACGGCATTGCTTTTTGCAGGTGGCGATTTCGATAGGTCTGTGAGACTTGTTATATCCCGGAATTTTACTTTTCCATTCCGGGTTTCATTCAGATATATCTTGTTCCCGGTGTACCAGGAAGAAACACAAAGATCAGGAAGCCCGTCATTGTTCACATCAGAAAAAGAAGCGCACATTCCTCCTCCATTCGATGTAAGTCCTGCACTTTCTGTAACATCCCTGAAATGCCCGGTGCCATCGTTGAGGTAGAGCTTATTCGACCCCCTTTCACTGGTTGCAAAAAGATCCAGGTCACCATCCAGG
>JBEKST010000217.1:0-5235 GCA_049516815.1 Bacteroidales bacterium
GGAAGGAATGGCCCGTGAAATACGGACAGGATACCTTTTTTGCACCGATGCCGACGGAGTTACTTTGGATTCCGCATGTGGCTGTTCTGTCTTCGGGAGCGAAAAAGTATGCTCTGCGCTCAAATTTATCGATGCCGAAGGGAATAATGTCGAATACTCTCTCAACGCAAACGGCGTTTTGGAAAAAAGCGTCGATGGAACGGCGCAGGAGGTCACAGGCAATGATGTTAAGATCCAATATTTTAATCTTTGGATTCCGTGCATTGATAAAACCGGCAGTAACAGTCAAAACTACCAATCCCGTGATGATGAACATTGCAATTAGCTTGGTCTTCTGATAGTCTGTATAAAAAAACCTTGGAAAGAATGGGATAAAATGATTGACTACACGGGCAAAATCAACGAGAAGAACAGCCATAATAAAATAGGCCATCGCACCCAGCCAGAATGATCCGATCCAGGTCATCACTTCCGTAAAATCACACGGATAGGCCCGTTCCAGGAACCTTGCGACGATAAACGACCCTGCAATCACCCAGAAAATGATGATTGCCCAGATCCTTACATTTGAACCTGAAGGAATACACTGCATGAACCGGGTAAAGATATAGATATTGATCAGTCCGTAGATGACCAGGACGATCGAGAAAAAAACAAGAAATGGAGCTATCTTCATATCAGAACTGGAAATATATGAAAGGTTGTATCCCTGAAACTTTGAACTGGTAAATGAAGAAGATCACACAAACCAGGATGATCGCTTTCCCAAATTCAGGCATCGCCACAAAGGAACGTTTTACCTCTTCTTTTATTTTTGAAGGAGCCCAGATAAGCATGAAACCGGCAAGAAGAAGGATAAGATCTTTCCAGTAGGCAGTAATGATCTGTCCTGCCAGTTCGGAATGGAATTGGAAAAAGATCTTCTTCATCAGTAAACTGAATTCCTCAGCACTCGTAATCCTGAAAATGATCCAGGTAAAAACGATGAAATGGAAAGTGAAGAACCGTGAAGCAAACAAGCGGAACGGAGGAATTTTCTTGTTTGACCGGACTTTGGGATAGAAAAACTTATGAATGGCAAGGGCCATGCCATGCAACCCTCCCCAGATGATGAAATTAATAGCCGCGCCATGCCATAACCCGCATAGAAAGAAGGTGAGAAGAATTCCGACTATATAAATCAGCATTTCTGTCCTGATTTTTAAATAACGGGGTTTCACCATTTTTCCTGACAGGTAATAGGCAAAAGGAAGGAATAGATAATCGCGGAACCAGGTTGTCAGGCTCATGTGCCAGCGTCTCCAGAAATCATTGATATTTCTTGCCTTATAAGGGGATTCGAAATTGGGAGGTAACCTGAACCCGAGCAACAGGGCAATCCCAATGGCAAGATCGGTATATCCCGAAAAATCAAAATAGATCTGAAGGGTATATCCATATGCGGCCAGCAGGCTTTCAAATCCGGTGAAAAGGTTGGGATTGTCAAATACACGCCCTACAAAATTCACCGAGAGGTAATCTGCAAAAACGATCTTCTTCACCAACCCGGAAATGATCAGGAATATCGCAAGTCCGTATTCATCCTTACTCAATTCATAAGGTTTTCGGATCTGCGGAATAAAATTTTGCGGCTTGACTATAGGTCCGGAGATCACCTGCGGGAAAAAGGTGATATAAAAACCGAAATCGCTGAAATCTCTTATGGGTTCTATTCTTTTCCTGTAAAGTTCAATAGAATAACTGATCAGCTGGAATGTGAAAAATGAGATCCCGAGTGGAACAAGTAGCTCTGTTATATTTAAATGTTTTCCGCTTAGCTGGTTAAATCCCCAGACAATAAAGTTGAACACCTTCAAATGACTTCCCGTAACCTGGTTAAAGAGCGTAATGAAGAAAGCCGTATATTTAAACCACACCAGCATTCCCAGGTTCAAGAAGATACTTAGCAGAAGAACTTTTTTTCGCTGCCATTTCGCAGGAATCCGTCCCATCCAGATCCCCAGGTAAAAATTGGCCACAACCGCCAGGAATAGCAGGATGACAAATCCTCCTCCGCATTTATAATAAAAGAAGAGGCTTAAAAGAAAAAGGAAAACATTGCGCCATCTGACCTTTGAATAAAGAAAGGAGAAACCGAAAAGGATGATCCCGAAAAAGATCCAGAAATTGATCCCTGTAAAAAGCAGGGGTGAATTGCTGTCGTAGCCGAAGAGATTTTTCAGGAATTCCATCCTCTTTAATCTGGTAAGTTCGACTGATCAATGAATGATGAATAAGCCTCCATAAAGGCTTCGAAGAGCAAGTCAGCCTGGATAAGGTATCCTTGCTTGTTGAAATGCAGCTTATCCCTTGCGACGAGCCCGGCCTTGTACCATTGCATGATTGACTTCGGTCCACCCATGAGCGAATAAAAATCCCAGACTGCACAGTCGGTTTGCTTTGCCACCTCAAGGATCGCTTCACGCGCCCACACCAGGTTCGAGTTGTCGTACCGGTGCCTGCGGTAACTGTCGCACGGAACCGTCAACAGAACTGGTATGTCCGGATCTGCCTCCCTGATCTTCTTAACCAGGGTAATGTAATTCGTGATGAATTCTTCCTTGATAAAATGAAGGGGATAGGCATCATTGGTTCCTAACGAAAGGATGACCCAGCCGGGTTTCAGGATTCTGAGTTGGTCCTTCATCAAATCACAGCGCAGATATGATGTGACTTCAGCCCCGTTTACTCCGGAAGCAGAATAAACAATTCCGGGATCTCCATTTTCGAAATCGATTCCATAAAAGGTAAAATATTTCCCGATCGTGTCTTTTTTAACGATCCTGATCTTCAGGGAATCCGTAATGATGGAATCGAATCTGATATCCGTGTAACCTGTTTGAATGGGGAATACCACATGATACCAGCCTTCCAGTCCGGGAAAATCTACACGAAAACTGGTATCCAAAGGATCATGGAAGATCCGGATAAAATTGAATTCCCGGAATGTGGAGTTTTCCTTGAAATGGAACGTCATCCCTGCAAGCGTGTCGCGGGTTTGGGCCATAATTCCCGTGAGGCCCAGGCTGCAGTTTTTATTGATCTCAACATTCCGGCAGTGTTTCCATTTCCCGGTAAATTTCACAAAATAATCTGCAGGGTTGTTGGTCTTCGCAATCCGGTAAGGGAAGACAAGTCCCCGGGCGCCGCATCCGGAAGAGATAAACGAGGCGAAGTCTTTACGCATTTGTTCAGGGATAAGTCCTGCCTGGATATGGGAATCGCCTATCTGAACGATGTTAATAGTTCCTTCACCTTTCAGGATCAGCCTGTTCATCGAACGGAAAAGGAGTTCATAGGTCTTTTCTGCATTTCCGTAAAAAAGAAAACGGTTATTCATGTTCTCACCCACCCGGATACCCGAAGGCAATGTCGTGGTCCACTGGGCCTGAGTGGAAACCATGGCCAGCATTAAGTTTAAGGTTAAGATGATCCGATGGATTTGTATTTTCATTGCTGGTTTTTCCTGATAAAATCATTATAATCATTGATCAGCGCTGAATAAAACATCTTTCCAACGATCCTTGCGCCAGCATAATTAAAGTGAAGAAAGTCGGTCGTGGCCAGGGGCTCTTTCGCAAATACCCAGCTGGGCATGGAATTCTTTCCTCCCATCGCTGCATATAGGTTCCAGAATACACAACCTGCTTTAAGCGCAGCCGACTTCTGGGCATTCAGTATCTTTTCCACGTTGGGATAAGATTCATAAGTGTCGCCATTTTTGATGGATGCATCCGATACACCAATCACGATAATACTCACACCGGGATTCAGCTTCTTCAGCTGACAGATCTGTAAATAAAGGTCATTTTCATAATAGGTATAATCATCGAGATCGCCGGGAACGACATTCACCCCAAATTGAAGGATCAGCAACTTAACATTCAGGATCCGGTACATCTCGGTTAGCAGTGTAGGGTTCATTCGGGTAAATTCCAACCCCGAACTGCCACGGATGGGGATGTTATCCACCGAGATACCTGAAGGGCTGTCGAGGCAGATACCGTAAAAATCAGGGCTGCCTGCTCCGGTGAAACGTATCGTCAGGCTTGCAGGCGTATCGGTAAATGACAGGTCATATTCTTTCAGCGATTGGCTTGGGGGCAAGGTATCTGATTTTAATTTCACATCTCCATTGAAGAAACTTACCTTCACCTGTTGCTGGTAGTTTTCGTAAAAGATCCTGCATCGTTGGTATTGATCGGCTCTTCCGCCTGATACCCCTTTTCCCCGGAATGTGATCCATGCCTCCAGCGGCTTTCCATTACCGGCTGCCGAGTCCGTCTGATCAGAGGCAAAACGGAAATAGCTTCCCAACGGGCCATAAGGATGGGATCCCTGGTTTTTGTATTTTATTCCCATCAGATTGTGTCTCTGCCAGTTTCCCGAAAAGGAAGTGAGAAGGGCAAGACGGTAAGTTTCTTCGCCAAGGGGCAGAATTCCCGGCCCGGATCCGCCGAACTCAGCCTGGAACCTCGACCTCAGGTAATCGGTGATCCGGTCGCCTTCCAGTTGTGAATCACCATAATGCAGGATATGGATTCCTTGTTTGTTTACCAGTGATTCTTCGAGTTCACGGAAGAAAGGATAAAGAATGGTTTTATCATCACCGGGATAATCCAGAGGTTGGGAAACAATTTTTTTTGCGAGGGAATCTGGTTTCTTCAGGGTATCTATCTCTGTGATCCTTACCAGCGAATCCGTATCCGACCGTTTCTGTTGCAGGATCGAAGCAATATCGGCATATTCAATATTTCTGGAGTGAAATACCTTTTTCATGGAAGGAAACCGGACAGAAAAGCCTCTTGATATTGTCACTTCACGGCCAGGCAGCAGAAGGGAAACCAGTATAAAAAAGAGGAAAACGATCAGTAGCAGGAGGAAGATTCGGATAGGTTTCATGACGCGTCAGAAACAAATATTGATCGCAGGATTGGCGGTTGATCAGGATGAATATTAGTTATTTTTTTTGGGGAGCATTATGACTTCCGGCTTTTTGAGCCGAGAACAGAAGAAGCTGCTGTCCCACCCTCAGGGAACTGGACTTCATGTGATTCCAGGATTTGATGTCTGCAACTGTGACATGATACTTAGCGGCAATCGCACCAAGGGTTTCACCTGACCTGACCGAATGATAAACCTGATTTCTTCCCGATGCCGTCCTTGGCTCATTCTGGATATAGGTTGCCATCGGAA
>JBEKST010000218.1:0-5227 GCA_049516815.1 Bacteroidales bacterium
CAGCTTCATAGGCAGCGCTAAGCGGGATCTGGGGAATGGATTCACCAAAAAACACATAGTCGGGTTTCAGCAATCCGCCGCACTGACCGCAAGCGGGAGGCAGATGATCCAGGTCGACGTCGGTGACTGCATAGTAGGTATGGCAGGAAAGGCAAACCAGTCGTTTGGAGTTCCCATGAAAGTCGAAAACATTTTTACACCCTGATTCCTGGTGAAGGTTATCGATATTCTGTGTGATTATACGTCTCAGAAAACCTCTTTGCTCCATATCCGCCAGGACCAGATGAGCCTTGTTGGGTTTTGCGCTTCCAAAGTAATTGTAAAAGATCTCCTTGATGATCTTCCATGCTCTCAATGGATTTTTTATAAAATGATCGATGTCGAGCAGATTGGGGTCATATCTTGTCCACAGGCCGCCTTCACCGCGAAATGGAGGAATCCCGCTTTCGACAGAGATCCCTGCACCCGTAAACGCTGTAGTGAATTTTGATTTCCTGAGAACCTCAGCAGCCTTATGTATGTTTTCTTCGTTTAGCGTCATTCTCACATATTTTAGCTGATGAGCTGATGAGCTGATGAGCTGATGAGCTGATGAGCTGATGAGCTCACGAATTCATAAACTCACCAGCTCGCCAACTCGTGAGCTATTTCAGCCACTTATCCAGCCATGCATAAAAAGTCCGTTGCCAAAGAATGCCGTTCTGCGGTTTCAATACCCAGTGATTCTCATCCGGGAAATAGAGGAATTCGGCCGTTACCTTTCGTAAAATGGCGGCGTTGAATGCTTCCATTCCTTGTGTGACAGGTATCCTGTAATCGAGTTCGCTGTGAACCACAAGGATCGGGGTATCCCAATTTTGTATGAAACGGGAAGGAGAGTTGGCAAAAGAACGTTGTGCTACTTTGTTGTTCTTGTCCCAGAAAGGTCCGCCCAGGTCCCAGTTAACAAACCACATCTCTTCGGTAGAGAGGTATTGGCTTTCCAGGTCAAACATACCATCATGCGCAATAAATGCCTTAAAACGCTTGTTGTGGTTGCCTGCTAACCAGTATACCGAGAACCCGCCATAACTGGCTCCGATACACCCAAGCTTGTCTTTGTTAACGAAAGGCTCTTTCGACATCACATCAATGGCGCTGAGGCAGTCTTTCATATTCTGTCCGCCGTAATCCCCGCTGATCTCTTCGTTCCATTTTTGACCGAATCCCGGTAACCCGCGGCGATTGGGCGCTACAATGATGTAGCCATTGGCGGCCATCATCTGGAAATTCCAGCGGAAGGACCAGAACTGGCTGACCGTGCTCTGCGGGCCACCTTCACAGTACAAAAGTGTAGGATATTTCTTGGTTTTATCAAAATTTGGCGGATAGATGATCCAGGTCAGCTCTTCCTTGTTATCGGTGGTCTTTATCCAGCGTTTTTCAATTGAAGCTATCTTAAGCTGATCCAACAGGCCTTTATTGGTGAAGGTAACCTGGGTATCTTTCCCGGTGGTTGGATCCACGGAATAGATTTCAATTGGCATCGACATCGACATGCGCGTTGCGATCAGCTGCTTGCCTGCAGGAATGACACCAGTATAATCATGAACACCTTCTGTAATCCGTGTTATCTTGCCGTTTGTAATATCCAGTCGGTAGATCTCATCCGTAGCCTGGATATCCGAAATAAAATAGATGGATTTACTGTCGTCGGTCCAAACAAGACCTTCCGCATTCTGATCGAAATCTTTTGTAAAATCAGTCTTGGCTTTTGTTTCAAAATCATAGATGAATAGCCGGTTCTTGTCCGATTCGTACCCATCGCGTTCCATGCTCTGCCAGGCGATCTTTTTGCCATCGGGAGAATAAACCGGGGCAACATCGTATCCCATCATCCCTTCTGTGAGGTTTGTGGTTTTCTTGCTGACAAGGTCATAGAGGTAGATATCGGAATTAGTCGACAAGGAATATTCCAACCCTTTTTTCTTACGGCAGGTGTAGGCCACTACCTTGCTGTCGGGGCTCCAGGTGATCTGTTCCATTCCGCCGAAAGGTTTGAGTGGCGATTCATAAGGCTCGTCCTTCATAATGTCAAGATCACCGGAGAGTTTGCTTCCGTCAAAATCTGCAATAAAAATATGGCTGTAAGAATCTACCCAGCTATCCCAGTGACGGTACATCAGGTCAGTCATGATCCTTCCGGATGTAAGCGGCAAATCGGGATACAGATCTTTTACGGTTTTATCCACGGCGACTTCTTTGGTATACAGCACCTTTTTCCCATCCGGTGAATAACAGAATCCAGTGATTCCGGATTCAACATCGGAGATCTTCTGACGGCTGCTGCCGTCGGAATTCATCTCCCAGAGTTGCATGGATCCGGATTCCGCGCTCATGAAAGCGATCTTTTTACCACCGGGTATCCAGGCTGCAGAATATTCGCTGAATTTCGTTTGGGTGATCTGCTTCAGGTTCTTTCCATCCACACCGATGGTGTAAAGTTCCCGGTTTCCTTTATTTTGCTGGATGTCATAATAGGTCACGCCATAAAGGATGGTCGATTTATCCGGCGAGACAGCAGGTTCGCTGACACGACCGAATGACCAGAGCACTTCCGGGGTCATGATGTTGCTGGTGAGCTTCATCTCCTTCTTCCCGATCAATGCAGCTTCGTTTTTTACTTCTTTCTTTTCTTTCGGACAACAGCCGTAAAATCCTGCAAGAACCAGGACAACAATAATGATGATTCCTTTTTTCATGGGATAATAATTTAATTTTTATGGGATTTGATTTATTCGAAATTGAACCTTTTTATTTTGTTTTAATAGACAAAAATACAATAGTAATTTAATACCGACACCGGAAAGTTGTTTTCTTCTTTTATCGCTATGTCATTAGATGTAAAACGAATTCCTCTGTGAGTCTCCATTTATCCTCTGTTTTTCTCTGTGTAATAAACTTTTTCCGGAAAAGAAATTACACTGAGGAGCACTGAGAAGACCCAGAGCTACACAGAGAATAGAAATACGTTGTCTGAAAATTTAGCGGTGAAAACTATTTATCGGAATCTCCATGATTATTTTCGATCTTTTAATAAAGATGATACCGGGTTCCGGAGGCCTCTCATATCCTTTAAATATGCTTTCACGGTGCCAACCAGGATTTTTGCTTCTATGTAGACGGGGATTCTGTTTTCATCATCGGTAACCCAAACCAAAACATCTTCATCTCCCCTGAAAATAGTTCCCTGTACCATTTTAGCCGCGAATTTGACACACCTGTATCGCTTTCCATCCCTGTTTTCCACCACCTCTTTGCCCAGGTACCGGATATAGATCGAATAAGTGCTATCATCGATCAATACAGTAACAGGGATCCGGGCATCATGTTTCAGGCTGGAGATGTCGAGAGTACGTGCCACATAAACCGCCAAAAGCGGGTTATAGACGCAGGGACCTGGTTTCAGGGTATCAAACCTCACTGGGTTATTATTGGTTTTTGTGCTGGAATAAACCGTTTGTCCGTTGCGATCATACCTGAGTGTATTTAGCAGTTTGTACCCGCCTTCATAAACTGATCTTCTGAATTCATAAGGATGAAACGTTCCCGGTTCAATCCAGGCATCATAATAATCGACCACTTTAAAGAAGAAATCATAGTATTTGTAAGTTTTTCCCGAACTTTTCAGGTGCCATGCAGGTTTTCCAATATACTTATCCTGATCGATAGAAAACGTCACCAATCCTGCATCCACCCAAATCGGGCCCCAATTGTAGGAAGCCTCATAAGAGAGAAATTCTCCTTCTTTGAACGCACGATTCTCCTTATAACACTGGGCTTGCAACCCGGTTAAAGAGATACACGAAAGAATAATGATCAGGTATAAACGGGTCATGAACGAAGACAAATGATAAAGGATAGTAACGTTAATTGGCCGGTTTTCGTTTATGCCAGAGAAAATATACAGGGATGCCAAGCAATACGATGATCAAGCCGGGCCAGGTATAATCCTGCTTATACAACAGCAGGATTACCATGATAAATGTGGCCAGCAGGATATAAACAGCAGGGATGACCGGGAATCCGAAGGCTTTGTATGGCCTCTCCAGTTCAGGCTTTTTCTTCCGGAGAATAAAAATGCCGGCAATCGTGAGGACATAAAAAATCAACACTGCAAAAACCACGTAATCAAGCAACTGGCTGTAAGTTCCCGACAAGCAGAGCAGGCAGGCCCAGATGCCCTGCACCACAAGCCCCGTTGCCGGCACTCCCTTTACATTTAACCGGCTGATCTTTTTAAAGAACAGGCCGTCTTCCGCCATTGCATAGTAAACCCTTGCCCCGGATAATATTAGCCCGTTGTTGCACCCGAAGGTGGAGATCACGATAAAGCCCGCCATAATAAGGTAGGCATAAGATCCGAAGATGCCGGAAAGAGTTGCAGTGCCAAGCCTGTCAGAAGCGGCAAACTGCATCCCTTGCTCTGCAATTGTGGTTCCGCCTTCGGTTCCGCGCAACGGCATTGCGGTAAGGTAAACAACATTGGCAAGAAGGTACAGGATCGTTACAGCTGAAGTCCCCAGGAAGAGGCTCATCGGAATATTCTTCTTCGGATTAATGACCTCTCCGGCAGTAAAGGTGATATTATTCCAGGCATCAGACGAAAACAGGGAACCGACCATAGCCACACCCATGGCCGCAATGATCGCAAAGCCGGTAAGGGACACCGGGTCTGATTTAGGTAAATGTTTCTGAGGTTCCCAGAAGATCCGGAGATTTTCATGAATAGCCTGAGAGTTGGTTGCGAAGATCAATCCTACTAAGATAAACAAAAGTAATAAGAGGAATTTCCCGCTGGTAAAAGCGTTCTGGATCCGTTTGCCTTCTTTGATCCCGCGGGTATTGATCCAGGTCAGGAACAGAATCGAAAGGATGGCGATGATCTGTTCAGGACCGAATTTCACGAACCTGTATTGAAACCAGATCACCGATTCAGAAACCCAGGGAAAGATCACACCCAGGAATTTGGCAAAAGCCATCCCTACGGCGGCAATGGTTCCCGTTTGGATCACGAGAAACAGGGTCCATCCGTAAAGGAAACCGACGAGCGGGTTGTAGGATTCTTTAAGGTAAACATACTGGCCACCGGCTTTCGGAAACATCCCGGCGAGCTCTCCATAGCTCAGCGCGGCACAGATTGTTAGAAAACCCGTAATGAGCCATACTGCCATCAGCAAGCCGGGAG
>JBEKST010000219.1:0-5215 GCA_049516815.1 Bacteroidales bacterium
CGTCTCCTATCGTAAGGACGGTACCGATCTCTTCCAGTTCGGCTTCATTCTTGTACCCTGCCAATTCCTGCCGTAATATTGCGGAAACCTCCGCCGGCTTGATTTCTGCCATAACTTTATCTTTACTTTAAAAGTTAAATGTTCGCTGTTCGTTATTCAATATTCCCTATTGCCTGATACCAAATGCTTATTTAAAATTTCTTTTTATATAGGTTAATCATCGCCATCTCTTTTTTCATTTTGTTAACCTGATTGAGGATACTGGCATCATATTGCATATCTTTCCATTGAAGCACAAATCCCCCGATCAGTTCTTCTTTGACTTCTTCTACCAGGTCAATGGTCCTTGTTGCCTGTGTACTCATCAGTTCCAATATTTTTTTACGTATTTCTTCCGTTAACGGGACTGCTGTTTTCACATAGGCTGTCAGAATTTCTTTGTATTCCTTGTAAAGATCGACAAAGGCCAGTGCCATATCCGGTAATAATGATTCCCTTTTCTTTGTGGTGATGATCTTCAAAAAGCCCCGGGTGATTTCCGATATGGAATCCCCGAAAATAGTCTTAAGGATCTTTTGTTTTTTTTCTGTTTTCAGGATCGGGCTTTTCAGCATCAGAAGGAAATCACGGTTGGATTTACAAAGAGAGGCTAACGTCTGCATGTCCTTATGAACACTTTCCATAGCGTCTCTTTCGAGTGCAAAATCGAAAAGCGCTTTGGCATAAGGAACTGCAATATTTGAAATATTTTCCAACGAAATGATCAATTAAATTTCACGTCTTTCATCAATTCTTTAATATAATTTTCCTGCCTTTTCGGATCAGATAATTCCTTTTTCAGGATTTTCCTGGCGATTTCCAGGGAAAGCTCAGCCAGTTGATCCTTGAGATCCGTAATCGCTGCCATTTTTTCATTCTGGATGCTTTCCTTCGCACTGACAATGATACGATTTGCTTCTTCTGCGGCTTTTTGTTTTGATTCCTCGATAATCGATTCCTTTATTTTCCGCGCTGTTGAAAGAATGGCATCCCGTTCGTTCTTGGCTTCCTGGAGAAGTTCTTCATTGGAAAACTTCATTTTCTGCATTTCCTCTTTAGCTTTTTCAGCTGCATTCAATGCATCATGGATTTTCGATTCCCTTTCTTTCAATGCTTTCATGATTGGGGTCCATGCATATTTGCCGAGAATGTACAGTATGGCCAGGAATGCAAGCGTCATCCATAAAATCAGGCCGATACCGGGATTTACGAGTTCCATAGTTAATGTTTTTAATCTTTTCTATTTTTCTTTAAATCTTATCTCCGCGAAGACGCAAAGTCGATTAAAATCTGAATATCGAATATTCCTGCCTGCCGCAGGCAGGGAACAACGATTTTTGAAGTAAGATTTGATCCACCGATCATAACTCGTTGATCAATATTCACTATTCCTTGACGTCTTATCCGTAATAAAGGATCTCTCTTCATGACAAACCGTCACAAAGCTTGATCCTGTTTTCGACCTAGATGAATAGGATCAACAGGCAAACAACAATTGCGAAGAATGCAGCGCCTTCGACAAGTGCAGCGGCAATAATCATGTTTGAACGGATATCACCGAGTGCTTCCGGTTGGCGGGCTATCGATTCCAATGCACCCCGGCCGATCTGCCCGATGCCGATACCGGCACCGATGGCAGCGATTCCGGCGCCAAAACCGGCGCCCATCTTGGCAAAAGGTGTAAAATTAGCTGCAACTTCCAGTAAAATTGATAATAAATGCATAAGGTTAGTTTTAAGTGTTAAGTATTAAGTGTTAAGAATTCAGACATTATAACTTTATGAACTATGATGTGGTTCTGTGGTCGCAAGCCCGAAATACAGGGCAGATAACAACGTAAAAATGTAGGCCTGGATAAATGCTATCAGGATTTCGATCAGGTCCATGAAGATCATGAACAATAGCGTGGGAATTCCTAATCCGATGCCAAGTGCAGATGACATCTGCCCGAAAATAAAAATGATGCTGATAAAACTAAGGATAATGATATGCCCGGCAGTCATATTGGCAAAGAGCCGTACCATAAGAACGAAAGGCTTTGTGATGATCCCGATGATCTCCACGACCGGCATCAGGGGTACCGGCATTTTTAGCCACCATGGCACACCAGGGGTGTTGATGATGTCGATCCAGTAATGCCTGTTGCCGCTGATGGTGGTGATGATCAAAGTGAAGACCGCCATGACACCTGTAACTGCAATATTCCCGGTGACATTTGCTCCGCCCGGGAAAATCGGGACAATACCTAGAAGATTATTCAACAAGATAAAAAAGAAGATCGTGAGAAGGTAAGGTAAGTATTTTTCATATCTTTTCTCCCCGATAGCACTTTTTGCCACATCATCGCGGATAAACAGGATTACTGGTTCCAGCAGATTTTGTAATCCGTGAGGCGCCTGGTTGGGCTCTTTCTTGTAACGGTCTGCCACTGAAACAAAGATCAGGATCAGGAAAAAGCCGCTTAGAAAAATGGCTAATACTGTTTTGGTGATCGAAAAATCAAAAACATCGGGACCCTTACCCGTCATTTCTTCCTGAACAGTAACGATTTTCCCTTTGTTTGCTCCTTTTTTTGAAAGTGTGAAACCAAGATAAGAATGTGTTTCGTTGTGAAACTTTCCGGACCAGAATGCATGAAATTGCCCTTTGCATATAATCAGTACCGGAAGAGGGATTGTCAGATCGAAATGTCCGATCGTGGCAATATGCCATTCGTGGTTGTCTACCACATGTTCCATGATCATCTCGCCGGGGTTGAATTTTTTTTCTTCCGGTTTTTCCTTCAGCGCCCGTACTGAAACCGTATCAGCAGGTTTCAGTGTTGAACCCTCCTGCATTATGACACCCGCCTGCACCGGAAAGAACGAAACCAGTGAACACAGGAAAACAACAGCCAGCATCAAACTGGTGAAGTGCGAACGGATCATGAATTTACCGGATGTTTGAATAATGGGAAGCAAAGGTATAAAATTAATTATTTTCCGGGGGAAGATGGAGAATTAAGCCACAGGATGACTGATCCATCTACTCCGGCGTAAACCTCTGCTGCGCCGTAATCATCCCATCCTTCCACGCCGTACCAGTAATATTTTGGCAGAAGGTCGTGGAAGATTTTCGAGCCATTGGAATCTAACCAGCCAGAGGCTACGTAAATCTTGTTATCGAGATTATTTTTGCTGGTGGCTAAATAGATCGGTATCGGTGTATTCGCCGAAATATTTCCATCTTTCGTCATCACTGTGATGGTCAGCGTGCCCGTTGTCGGTTCTTTCTCTTTACACGAAAAAAAGAAGAAGGCGCCGGAAAGCAATATCAATGTAAGAAAAACCTGGAATGTACGTTTCATAATCAAGAACCATTAAAAATTGTAACGGAGGCAAAGATACGGGAAAATAAAATATGATGTAACCAAGAGGTAAATTCCTCGTCTTATTCTTATTTGTTTCGAATGTTATCTTTTTCACAATCATCTAAGGCTTTTGAAAAATTTAATTAATTTTGGAGACTCATTTTCCATAAATGTTTAAATAATATACTCCCGTCAATTAATTTTTAACAAAACTCCATTTATATGTACCTGTACTGTCGTTTTTTCTCAATCCGATTTTTTTTCATCTTTTTATTCCTGACGGGATTTCTTATTTCTTCTGCACAGGATAATCCGAAAATATGGACACTTGAAGATTGTATCAACTATGCACTGGATCATAACCTGGATATCAAAAAACAGATCCTTTCTGTTGAAGCGAACAAAAAACAGTTGCTTCAGAGCCGGTTAAACCTGCTTCCCGACCTGAATGTAAATGCGACCAATATTTGGAATTTTGGTCAAACCATTGATATGTATACGAACACATTTGCGACAACAACGGTAAGGTCCAACAACTTTTACGTCCAGAGCAACACAACCCTGTTCAGCGGGTTAACAAAAGTGAATACCATTAAACAGAATTCGATTAATCTTCTTGCCAGCCAATATGACCTTGATGTGCTGAAAAATAACATTTCACTGTCTGTTGCCGGTTATTTTCTGGATATGTTGCTTAACCTTGAACTCCTCGATGTTGCGAAGAACCAGATCGAGATTACAAAGGCCCAGGTGTCACGGATGGAAAAACTGGTGGAGGCAGGGTCATCTGCTAAAGGCGATCTTCTTAATATACAAGCACAGGAAGCAGCTGAAGCCCTGGCGGTTGTCCAGGCCGAGAACACGCTAATCATTTCCCGTCTTTCCTTGCAACAACTGATTGACTTACCTGTTTCTCCAGATTTCCAGATTGAAAAACCACTTCTGAAACCGGTGGAAGAGACGAAAGGACTTTTAACACCCGAGCAGGTTTTCAATTTTGCAGTTGAAAAACGTCCTGAGATCAAAAGCGCTGACCTTCGGGTTCAAAGCGCCGAGAAAAGTCTCGCCATTGCCAAGGGTGTTTTGTATCCTACACTTGCCTTTGGCGGTTCATGGGGAACGGGATATTCAGGAGCAGATAAAGAAGTGAATCCTAACGTGCCAGGCGACACTATTACATTTCCTGTCGGATATACACAAACAACCCATGAAATCGTTATGGCTAAAGAAATTCAATATCAATACAGGGTCAAAACATTCAGTGAGCAATTGACAAATAATAACAACCAATCCCTTGGTTTTTACTTGCGTATTCCGATCTTTAACGGATGGACGGGAAGAACTAATATCAGCCTTGCCAAAATCCAGCGTGAAAAAGCCGAACTCGACCTTGAGATGCAGAAAAGAGACCTGAGAAAAAATATTGAACAAGCTTATGCAGATGCATCGGCTTCTTTGGAAAAATACAACGCTTCGGTTCGGAAAGTGGCAGCACAGGAAGAATCCTTCAAATATACCCAGCAGAAATTTGATGTCGGGATGATGACATCCTTTGATTATAACAATAGCAAGAAAGACCTGACAAAAGCGGAGTCCGACCTTTTACAGGCAAAATATGACTTTATTTTCAAGACGACTATTCTTGATTTTTATATGGGAAAACCAATCAGTATAAACAAGTAATCTAATTCATTGCTATCCATGGCTTCAAAGAAATCGAAAAAAAAGATAATTATTATTGGAGGAATTTTGTTTTTGGTCATTTTGATCATTGTCGTGATTATCGTGAAGAATCAACGGAATGAAGGAATCAAGGTAACGGCAGAA
>JBEKST010000220.1:0-5195 GCA_049516815.1 Bacteroidales bacterium
TGATGCTGGATGCTGGATTACTGGATGTACATAGTTCGGACGAAGTAAGAATACATTTTACCTGATCGCCGTTTACCGGGTTGTAGGTATAGTTTGGACTATCTGTTCCGGCATTAACGTCATTGACTTTCCATTGGTATGAAGGTGGCGTACCTCCATTGGTTGGGGTTGCTGTGAATGTTACAGAACTGCCAGGACAGAAGGGGTTTGCAGAGGGTGAAATTGTTATGCTGACGGGGAGGAGTGGGCTGACGGATACTGGATACTGGATGCTGGATGCTGGATTGTTTGTGGTGCAGTTTTCGGAAGAAGTTAGTATACAGGAGATCAAATCACCGTTTAGTGGAGTGTAAGTATAATTGGGACTATTGGTGCCGACATTTATTCCGTTGACTTTCCATTGATAGGATGGCGAAGAACCTCCATTTGTTGGCGATGCAGTGAAGGTTATGGATGTTCCTGCGCAAACCGGGTTTTGGGAGGCTGTGACTACGACATTTACAGGCAGGTTGGGATTTACAACCATCAATATGGAATTGCTAAGAGCGGGATTGTTGGAAATGCAACTGGTAAGCGAAGAAGTAAGTAAGCAGGTAATAACATCACCATTCAAGGGAGTGTAAGTGAAAACAGTAGAATTTGTTCCGGAGTTATTTCCGTTTACTTTCCATTGGTAATTGGGAGTCATTCCGGGATTGGTTGGAGTTGCTGTAAAAGTGACCGGTGTTCCGGCACAAATGTTATTATTTGATGAGGAAATACTCACTTTCACTGAATCTCCGGCATTCACTGTGACAGGAAAATCCACCGTTGTTCCAATACAGCTTCCTTTTTTTGGTGTAATGTGATAGGTGACAATTCCCGGAGTTGAAAGTGAATTGATCAATATTTGGTTTATTACCAATCCTGAATCTGCACTGAAACCTGTGATATTTCCGGATGTAAGGCTGGCTGTCCAATTGAATGTTGCTCCGGGAACATTGGATGTCAAAGGAATGTTTGTGGATTCGCCTGAACAAATGGTTTTTGAAAGCGGATTATTCGTAACCGATGGAACAGGCGTGGTTATCAATTGAACTGTATCGGCTCCACTGCATCCATTGCTATTTGTAACTGTCACATCATATGTTCCCGGCTGGCCTGTCCTGAATGTCTGTGAGGTACTGACAGTATCACCTGAAGAAGGATTTTTCCATAAATAAGTACATCCAGACCAGGCACCTGCATTAAAGGTCACCGAATCACCGTTACAAATGGTTTGATCAGGACCAAGGTTTGGCTGTGGTTTGAGATAAATTGAAATTGTCCTCCATGAGGTATCCGTCCGGTTATCAATATGTCTGACAAATAATTCAACAGTGTAAGTTCCAATGCCGGAATACAAATGGGATGGGGTTGATAAGTTTGAAAAATTAGCAGCACCTGAGGCAGGATCGCCAAAATTCCAGTGAATACTGTCTGGTGGAGGCCAGATATCACTGGTAAACCTGGTTGTATCAGGATAACAAATGTCAATGAAATGGAAATAGGCTTTATATCTTTGAATGAATTGAGGAAGGCTTCCATTATTTTCAGCTTTCAGATAAACTGCATTTTTTTGATAGTTACAGGCAAGTCCGGGTAAAGAAGGATTATTAATGCAATGCAAAGAATCAATTACGGGATCTGCGCCACAATAGATCTTCCAGTTTGGAGCTAACTGCAACTTACTGGCAAATCCATCGCCTATCTGTATCTGATGCTGAACAAAATTTGAAGAATCCGTATAGGACATATCAAATTGCCACCCTTTAGCATCATTTTGCATGTACGTACTTCCAATTGTGCATAAGTAAAGGTATTTTGTATCGACCGAAAATTCTGCTCCGGTTGCTACCGGGGCATTAATAAGAAATCTTGGAGTCACAACTCCGGTCAGGTCATTAAAATTACAGATCTCTGTCAGGGTATCGGAACATACGAGTTTAGTCCCATCTTGTGATATTCGCAGGTCGCCGCCCCTGGTCATGAATTTAGATAAATTGGTTGGACTTATAACAGGTGATGCACTGATTCCGGAAGCAGTAATCAGATAGGATAGATATTTGCTGTGAGGACCGCGTTTGCGAACAACAACCCATATGTCTTTGTTGTTTCTGTGTCTGACTGAACTTACGCAATCAACTGCGCTATCGCCTGAAGCTATCGCGATATTTTTAACCCCGGCAACAATATCCCCAAGGCCACCCTGTAATGACATGTCAATAAGGGAATAATGCAAACCCACAATCGGTGGGGTCACGTCTCCTACTGTAAAGAGGTAGTACTTGCCCGAATCACCCACTTTAGGTACGGCAAGCACTGTCTGGGCGCCATACCAGCCACCAACAAGCCCATTACTATTTGGCATTTGTACATTATTTTTGTTCCAGACACCATTCCATCCATTTGAATAAAACAAAAGGTCACCCAGGGAATCTGAAAGTGAAACAGTGCCAGCATCTGCATTTTGAAACATAACGCTTCCATTCAGCGCAACAGGATTCCCGAAGTTAAAAGTCATAGCAGCCAGCCAACCGAAATACCAGTTGTTCCATTCGCCCTGGGAAAAGCCAAGGAAAGGGAGGAAGATGAGAAGGCCGGTGAGGAGTTTAGTTTTCATCTAATCAAAAATCGTGACGCGTGACGCGAAGGTGGTGAATGGGGAGTAGTGAAAGGTGAGAGAAGAGAAATGAGATTTATTAGAGTATAATAGGATTTCCGGACCGAATAAAAGAGCTGTGATCAGGAAAAAAAAAGGAAAAGAGAAGAAAACTCTTTTCATCTTGTCAGGGTTGAATAATGCAAATGTAATGAATTGTACCTTCTGATTAAAGACAATTAAAAGACCTTCCGGGTTGTATGATAAATAATGAGGTATTTACTTCAAAATAAATCAGACTTGTCCAGGCCTGCTTGCTTAAGGATGGTATAAAAAGTGCCTTTAGGAAGATCCTTCTTCCCGTGAACACAGGAACGATCACAGTTTTATTTTTTTTGGGATGGAAATACAATTGATGACTGCCACTGGAACGACGAAAATAATAGCCGTTATTTTCGAGAATTTTTATCAGATAGTTGGCAGAATAATTCATTCATCAATCAGATTAATGGAGTACTCGAGTGTGGTGCTGTCATCAGGAATTTCCTGGCCTTTTTCTTTAAGGTCAGAAATATAAAGCTCTATGGCTTCCTTTGCCATTTCTATTGCATGGTCAATATTTTCACCATATGTGATGCAACCTGGTAAAGTCGGTACTGTAACAGTATACGCACCTTCCGGTTCTTTATGAAGAAGAATTTTATAAGTTAATGATTTTGAATTTTCCATTTTAATTTCATTTAAAAATGAATCATGACAAAGATAATGATTAATCTTTCAAACACCGAACGCTGAAAGCATTAACATATTAAGACGGATAAACCGACACGCTTGAATCAACATCATTCATCGCCTACACCCTGGTCTTGGTGTTCCCGGCCTGAAGGGAAATGCCATAAAAAATGCAGGAATTCAAAATGCGGGAATGCAGAGATAATTAAAAATTAAAAATGAAGAATGAAGAATTATTTTTTTTGAGGTCTCAATGCCTCTGCGTCTCAGCGTCTCCGCGGTTAAGGAAACATTCACCCAAAGGTTTCTCGCAGTTTCGCAGAAAAAACTCACCACGTAACCACGGCACCACTGCACCATTTAAACTTTCCTTCTGTTGATCTCGGAAATATAAACACCTGCAATCACCAAGAACATTCCTGCTAATTTCTGCAAGGTAAAATGCTCGGCAAGAATAAAGAAAGAAAAGATAGCAGTGAATACCGGGATCAGGTTTGAAAAAATATTGGCTTTGCTGATTCCAAGTACCTGGATCGACTTGGTATAAAAGACAAAGGAAAGGGAAGATGCCAGGATGGAAAGAAGCAAAAAGGAAGAGACGATCTCCAGATTAGGCTTTACAAGAAATGTCGAATGGGATTCAAATACCAGGAATATAGGGAAAAAGAGAAATATTCCGATCAGGTTCTGGTATTTAATGATCGTCAGGGGTTTGTACCGGAAAGTGAGTTTCCTTACCAGGACGGAATAGATGAGTGCAGCCAATACAGCTTCTGACAGGAAAAGGATTCCATTTTTATCAATGCTTAAGGCAAAATTCTTTGCGATCAGCATAATAATAACTCCACCGAATGAGATAAAAAGTCCTGCAATATTAACCAGGGTGAGTTTTTCACGGAAGAAAAAATAAGCAACGATTGGCGAGAATACGGGGATTGTGGCAATGATTACCGAAGTCGTCGTTGGGGAAGAATATTTCAGTCCGTAATTTTCTCCGAGGAAATAAAGAAAAGGATTAAACACCGCAGAAAGGAAGAACAGCCAGAAATCAGAGCGCCGGATTTTTTCCCATTTATTGAACAGGAAGGAAACAGAGAACAGGAAAAGGGAAGAGATCACGAGCCGGATAAAGATAATGGATACCGGTTGGAAGTATTTTAAAAGGATAGATGTCCATACGAATGACATGCCCCAGAAGAGCATTGCAGCAAGCGGGTAAAAATAAACCGGTAGCCGAATTTTTTTCGTGAGACTAAAATTTTTAGAACAAAGTGAAAAAAAATTATTAGTCGAACCCTGCCTGCCGCAGGCAAGAATCCCCCCGAGTACTCGGGGGAGGGTATAAAGCTCCGTTCTGATTAGACGGGATATCATTGGATTTATACCCGTGATTCAATGGGGTGCAAATTTACTTTTTTATTGATTAATTTTCGAAAAGTTGTAACTTTTGAAATTCTTAGGAGTCTTTTTGTCAAAATCGGGGTTTTGGAAAACGCATACATAAATATTCACCAGGACATAATCAATGCTTGTAAAGCCGGTGACCGCAATGCACAGTTCAGAATCTATAAACTATATTATAAAGCCATGTATAACGCCAGCCTGAGAATCGTGAATGACACCATGGAAGCGGAAGACATCATGCAGGAATCATTCCTGCAAGCCTTCCATCGCATCCATAGCTACACAGGCGAAGGTAGTTTCGGTTCATGGCTGAAACGGATCGTGATCAACAAATCCCTTGATGTTATCAGGAAAAGAAAAATACAGGTATCCTTAGAAGATGAAAGCATGGAATTTCCGGATATCATAGAAGAAAACAGGGAAGAAGAGATCCAGAAAA
>JBEKST010000221.1:0-5164 GCA_049516815.1 Bacteroidales bacterium
ACCTTATCTATTCGAAAAGATCCCCATCCGACATTCCGATAACCGTGGTCACCGGATGCGTCAAGCTACCGTTATTGTGGCTGGTTTACTTAGTCGGAGTCTCCCCCATCCTTTCTTCCCGGTCACCGTTTCTCAGAATCCTTGCGGTCTCTTCCTTCCGGTTCCCCCTTTCTGAAATTACTCCTGGGCTCAACTTACTCTTGCGGAATATGCTTCCTCCAGGCCGGATCCGCGAGTGCTGTCCCCCTTGCGGGTTTCTGCTTTCACTTTTCCTTGTCCCAGAACGGGCCTTTTATCTCTTACTTGATGGATCAAATATACTACTCCCACAACAGGAAAAGCAATTTTTCAGACAGGGTATTATAAACAACTTATAAACCCAAGTTATTAACAAATTGTTAATAACTTTAAATTGGAAATTCTATTACTATTCATTGAGATTTTTGAAAAACAGAGGAAGTATGCATGGATACTAACAAGAAAATTCATTCCACAGCGACCGTCAATCGGCGTAAGGTCAATTCTTCCGACATGCCTTTCAGTTCCTTGTAGCTTCCTGATTTAACCACACACCTGCCTTTATAGTGGGCAATCAGGGCGCATTGTTCTGCCTGCTCGAAGTCATGGCCACATACTTCTATCAGGGATTCAATGATAAAATCAAAGGTATTGATTTCATCATTATAAAGAATCAGATCATTGTATGTACTGATAAGATCCGCAATTTTGTCAGCCTGTTTTGTTTTATGTCTGACCATATATTCCAGAAAGTTTTTGACAATAATAACGATTTTTACCGTTCGCAAATCGTAATTTTGTCAACATCTTAACATCTAATTAACTCGAATGACCTTCACTGAATTCATCAATAAGCTGACGCATGAACTTACTCTACCCTTACCCGGAATACAGGTTCAGTTGCAGATGATGTCCAATCGAAGAGTACGGGAAATGATGGAGTTCAGGCAGTCGGATCAGGCCATAAAAAGCAGTGTATTAGTTCTTCTTTTCCCAGGAAAGGAAAATGGTCAACCTGCCTTTGTGGTCACGCTTCGTCCGACTTATGAAGGTATTCATAGCGGACAGATCAGCCTACCGGGAGGACGATTTGAATTAACGGATGAAAACCTTATGCAGACTGCCTTACGTGAAGCCAATGAAGAAATCGGAATGGATCCGGAGGAGGTAACCATTATCGGGCGACTAACCGAATTGTATATTCCTCCAAGTAATTACCTGGTTCAGCCATTCGTAGGGTTTACCAGTATATCTCCTGTATTCAATCCTCAACCGACGGAAGTGGAAAAGATCATTGAGATCCCGGTGAACCAGTTATTGGATGAAAGAAACGTAATGGAGAAAGAAATTTCTGTAGCAGGTATTCAATTCTCCGCTCCTTCCTTTGTCATCGATGGAACGACCATTTGGGGTGCAACGTCAATGATCCTTAATGAATTTAAAGAGATCTTACGAAAAACAGAATTATGAATCCAGGAGAATGATCTCATCGGTGATCTCACACGAATTTTTCAGCATTGCAGAAACCGCACAGTAGTGATCCCTTGAAAGCCTGACGGACCGGTTCACCTTGATCCTGATTTCCTCATCATCTTTAAAACCCGGACCTGTTACCAAGTAAACCAGATGAATTTTCTGGTAATATTTTGGAAATTCTTCTGTCACTTCCCCAATGACACTGATCCTGAATGCTTTGAATTTTACCTGTTTTTTACCAAGAATGGAAACAACATCCATCCCGGTACAAGCTGCAAGCGCTGAAAGTACGACAGGTTTAGGCCGGGGCCCATGTTGTGTCCCTCCAAATTGTTCCTCTGCATCAAAATGGATCTGGTAACCATCGATTTTAGAATCAAACGACATATTACCGATCCAATCGGTATGAATGATGTCATTCATCTTATTAAGTATAAAAGTTTACTTTTTCTTTGATTCCGGAGTAAAACAGAATGATCCTGGGATCCTGCCGGCAGAGTATGTATTTAGCAATGAACCTGTAACCTGGTTATACTGATATACAACTCCATTTTGGACATAATCCTTCGCATCCGAAACAAATATGTTTCCATTTGTTGGCTGGATACCTAAACCATAGAAAATATGATCGTTGACCGGAATAAAAGGAGAAGAAGGTATTGTTGTTGAAGAGACTGGCATCTGGTAGACACCATTGTTCAGGAAATACAAAGTATCCTTTTGTGCATTGATACAAAGCCTGGAAGGTGTAACATTTGAATTGGGAAAGCTGAATGTTTTATCTATAGCGCGCAGGGTTGGATCTATCCGTAAAAGCGTTGGAGGTTCAAAATGATCGTAGCCTCCAGTACAGAGCACCCAGATTTTTTCTTTCTTATCCATCACCATGCCTATGGGTTCTTTACCGGTTTTAATGCTATCCACGATCTGGTCCGATTTAATGTCAATGACCAGAATCTTTGCATTTCGCTGTGAACTTGCAATATTCTTTATACCGATAGAAGAAACGAACAGGTAATTATTAAACAGGATGAGTGATTCTGTCCAACCTATTGTAGAAATGGATTTTTTGATGCTAAGAGCAAGCAGGTCGATGACGGTTATATTATTTTGCATATTGGTCACATATGCTTTTGTCGAATCGACAATAACCATAAAACGAGGTGAATTTAAATCGGTAATGGATTTGACCGAGATAAAATCCTTCAGGGAAACGACTTCGATTTTATTTGAATTGTTCACGAGGATAAAACCATTGCCATTAAAGACCTGCATGCTTTCTGCTACATCCCCGAGACTGCGGCCATTATGCGACTTGAAGATGTCCTGTTCAACTGTGCTATCTTTTGGATTGATGAAAGTGATGGAAGCATTTCCCCAGTCGTAGTTTCCTTCATTGACAATAAAGATCCCATTCTCGTAGGAATTATTTACCGGTGGTGGGTTAACTATTGTAGTTTCTTCACGTATCGGTTTCTTACTACAGGAAAGTACGATAGCTATTAGGAGAAAGAAAGAGACAAATTTAGAAACGGAGAAGAAAGAGAAGTTATTTTTGTTCAAGATCACCTTTAAAATGTTTAATGAAGCAAGAACACATTTAATGATTTATTTACTGAAATTGAATTTCAGCGTTAATGCATAATTGCGGCCAGGCATAGGCCTGTTCACAATTGACTGGTAATCGAGATCAAACAAATTATTCAAATGCAGCTGTAAAGATAGTATATTTTTTTTCAAATGAAAGTTTTTTCCCAAAATAATATTAGAGAGATAATAACCAGGCATATAAGAGATGTTATCTGTACTGGTAAACCTTTCACTGATGTATGAAAAAACATAGGAACCGTAAAATCCGTCTCTGTTGATGGTGAGGGTTGAATTCAATGTATGTTCAGGCGTGTAGATCAGTTGTTTCCCTTTTGAATCATCTTCTGCAGAAGTAAGTTTTTCATTAGTCGACCGGCAATAGTTATAGGTACTGTTGAAAGAAAACCTGAACCGGTTTAAACTCCACGCCAGGTTGAGGCCGGTTTCCAGTCCCCGGGCATGAACTTCACTGATATTCGCCGGTGTAAAGTATCCCGAAGAATCAGGTTGCCACAGGATGAGGTTGATCATTTTTGAATAGTACCCGGTCAGTTCCATTTCGATAAAAAAACTGTCATCCTCTTTCCGGAAGTTGTAAACAATACCACCTTCCAAAGCATAATCGGTTTCTGGTATCAGATCCGGATTTCCATAACGTTCAAAATATAGTTCATTTAACGTAGGAAACCTGTAGTTCCGGCAGAGGTTGGTCGAAAGTGTCAGGTTAATTTTATTGAAAGGCTTATATTCCATTCCCAACGCAGGAACAAACGGAAGAAATTTCCCGTCGATCATATCCTGTCGCAAAACCAGGGAAAATTGAAGAATTTTTTTCAGATCATAATTGAATTCTGAAAATGCTCCCAGTGTTTTCCTGGTTTTCATTCCATTGTAGGAATCTGAAATAACCCAGTCGGAATTGAAGTCAAGTCCGGGTTTGATGATAAAATTCTTTATCCCTGAATAGACCAGCCGTACCTGGTCGGCCCATGAATAGGAATGATGATTCCATGATTGATCTTCAAGGGTGTACCGCATAAATTGATCAACGAGTGATGATCTGACAGTAAGAAAATATTTTTCGCTTGATCTTCTCCATTCAATCATACTGCGGAGGGCCTGGTCTGTTTGATCTTCCTTATGCACATTGGATGTATTAGTCGTAATTGGGGGTATTTGGTGATTGTTATCACTGAACCAGATCCGGGTTGTCAGAATATCCTTCTTTGATAGCCGGAAAAAAGCTTCCTGGGTGATTCCTCCGAGCACATATACGGCATTGATCAGTTTTTCCCTTGTTTTTGTCTGGTCATTATTGTAAGGAAAGTTATTCAATGTATTGGAATAATTGAACTTCGTGACCGACTGGACATTATTGTTTCCCAATGCCAGGCTGGCGTTGGTTGTATAGTTGTTGAAACTTGCGAAGGTTTGCGCCAGCATTAAATCGATACGATTATTCCAATCAGGATTGCTGACGAGGTTGATGATGCCGCCAAAGGCACCGCTCGTTTTTGCCACGGTGGCAGCCCCATAGAGTATTTCAAGGCTTTCAAACTGGGAAACCGGTACCTGTGCAAGGTCCATCTGTCCCAGCATGGGCGAGTTGATACTGATCCCGTTCCATTCAACCTGGGTATGATTAGCCGAAGTGTCTCGAAAAGAAGGAGTCGACAAACTTCCGTTTCCGTAAGATTTTACAAAGATTGTTGAATATTGCGAAAGGATGGTTGAAAGGTCGGCACTCAGGTATTGAACCAGGATGTTAGAATCGATACGAACTTTTTTAAAGCCCTCATTGCGCAAGGTAAAACTGCCTGTGACCTCAACCTGTGAAAGATGTATCGTGTCTTTCAGATTCTGGGAGAAAAGGAGGCAGCTCTGAAAACTTAAAAACAGTAAAAAAGCGACTCTGGTATGTGTAGTGTTTCTTGTCAAATATGTAATTTGAATTCCTTTAACCGGTCAGCGCCTGATTATCTTTCTTGCTTCCGTCTTGCCATTTTCCAAAGTAAAGGTACAAAAATAGATCCCGGTATTAAGAAAACCTAAATCGATCGTTGAATTGTTTTTCACCTTT
>JBEKST010000222.1:0-5141 GCA_049516815.1 Bacteroidales bacterium
CGGTATACCGGTCTGCGTGGATTCATAAAATGCCGAATAGAGATAAGGAAGCAGGCGATAACGCTGGTTTATCCATTGCCTGGAAATCTCTTCAATATCATCCCCAAATGACCAGGGTTCTTTTCTTCTTGAATTGACCTCTGCGTGATTCCGCAAGAACGGAGTAAAGACACCCACAGACATCCATCGTGCAAACAACTCATTCGTAGGCGTTCCGATAAACCCGCCCATATCGGAACCGGTAAAAGAGACTCCGGAAACTCCCAAACTATTTACCAGCCTGACTGCCATCATCAGGTCTTCTTCAGTTGCCTGGTTATCGCCCGTCCATACTGCCGAATACCGCTGGATACCTGCATAGGCAGCGCGGGTAAGAACGAAGGGACGCTTTCCGTTCAATAGTTGTTTTGTCCCTTCAAAAGTTGCACGTGACATGTTCAGCCCATAAACATTATGCGCTTCGGCAATGGAGCCGTGATGGCCGTCAAAATCGAACCTGATGATATCCGGGATGCTTTGTCCCCAGGCGCTAGGCTCATTCATATCGTTCCAGAACCCTTCCACGCCGGGCCCGGTGAGTGCAGTGAATGATTTTCCCCACCATTCGCGGACTTTCGGGTTGGTGAAATCGGGAAAATGACATCTTCCCGGCCATACGCTTCCTATATAGAGTTTCCCATCGGGATATTTCACAAAACAATCGTTTTTGATACCATCATCATAATTCAGGTATCCCTTTTCGATCTTTATGCCCGGGTCAACGATGGTAACCAGGTAAAATCCCATTGCATTTAGTTTACTGATCATCAACGTCGGATCGGGAAAACGGTCTTTGTTCCAGGTAAAGATCTTGTACTTATCCATGTAATGAATATCGAGATAGATCACATCGCAGGGGATCTTTTTTCCCCTGAAAGTATTGGCAAGGTTCAGCACTTCCGATTCCGGGTAATAACTCCAGCGGCATTGCTGGTAACCCAGGCTCCAATATGGCGGAAGCTTCATCCGGCCCGTCAGCCAGGTATAATCACATATGATCGCGGGTATATTTTTCGCTCCGAAAAAATAATAATTCATCTCCCCGTTGGCAGCGGAGAAGGATGAGAATTCATCATCCGTTGAGGCGCCGAAGTTGAACTTTGTCCGGAAAGAATTATCGAGAAAGATGCCATATGCAACATTATCATGGATCCCGATGTAAAAGGGGATGGTTACATACAGCGGATCCTGGCGGTAAGAGTATGCCGGGATATCCGTATTCCAGTTAACATAAGCATTTCCGCGCCGGTTCAACGGACCGGTCTTCTCACCCAGGCCGATAAACTTTTCATCAGGGAACATTTTTTTATAACAAGTCACTTCTGTTCCTTGCCAGCTGAGGTTGAAATCCTGGTAATCGCTGGAAATAAGGATACCGGACAGGGTTGAAAATTTTATCCGGAGCGGGCTTTTTATGACGACCACCTGCAGGGAATCTGTAAGCAGTACCAGCGAATCCTGCTTGTTCTTTATTTCTTTAAAGTTCCCGACCGGTTGCTGGATTACAGCATAGGAAAATTCCGTTTGCAGCTCAGGCCTGTTGATACGGATACGGATAACAGTGGGTGAAAAGTAAAGCACCTCGACCTTGGCATTTTCAGCAGTGATAAGGATCCCGTGATCCACTTGCTTCATGTTTTTATAAGATCCCAGGAAGATGGGGAAATCATTGTCGCAAAACCCAGTAAAAGGCATGAATGCTGTTAAAATGAGGTAAATTATCCTGGCTATTTTCATAATCGATGCTTTAACAGACCAAATAAAAAAACAATTTACGATGTACGATTTACGATTTCAGATTGAATTTTTCGATTTTTGATTTCCGATTGAACTTGCTTTCTATTTGAAAAATCTTAAATCGTAAATCAAAAGATCCATTCGAAAATCGAAAATCGTACATCGTACTTCGTTAAATTATTCCCTGTTCCGTCCTTTGAATGATCTCATTTTGAAGATCTTCACCAAGGTCATTGAAATAATCACTATAACCTGCTACCCGGACGATAAGGTCGCGGTATTTTTCAGGATGTTTCTGTGCATCCCGTAAAGTTTTTGCTGAGACAACATTGAACTGGATATGATGTCCGTTCATCCGGAAATAGCCACGGATAAGTGCAGTCATTTTTTCGATGCTCCCTTCATCATCAAAAAATGAAGGTGTGAATTTCTGGTTCAACAGGGTTCCGCCTGTTCGAAGATGATCGAGTTTTGACGCCGATTTTAATACCGCGGTAGGTCCTTTTTTATCGGCGCCCTGTACCGGCGAGATCCCTTCCGAAAGCGGTTCTTTTGCTTTCCTTCCATCCGGCAAGGCCTGGATCACGCTTCCAAAATAAACATGGGATGTCGTCGGGAGGAAGTTAATACGGGAAATCCCTCCGCGGGCAGTAGGATGTCCATCCACAGCATTATAAAATAATTCAAATACGGAAAGAGCCTGAGCATCTGCATAATCATCGTCGTTACCGTATCTCGTAGTGTTATATACTAGCTCGAAGCGTAATTTTTCGAAATCAATAAAATTTTGTGAAAGCGCTTTCAGCATGCCGTTCATGCTGATAGTCTTCTTGTCAAATACATGGTATTTCAATGCTGTCAGGCTGTCGGTGATACTACCCAGTCCGACGCCCTGGATGTAGCTGGTGTTGTAACGTGCGCCACCAGCATTGTAATCCTTTCCATTGGCAATGCAATCATCGATCAGCAGGGAGAGAAAAGGAACCGGCATATATTCCATGAAGATCTGCTCGATGCGGTTATTCCCGATGATCTTGAGTTCGATGAAATGCTTCAACTGTTTTGAATAGGCATCCATGAGGTCATCAAAGTCACTGAAAAGTTCAACAAGACCTGTTTCCAGACCGATCTTCTTTCCTGTCAGTGGATCGGTTCCATTGTTCAGCGTTATCTCCAGAACCTTCGGGAGATTGAAATAACCTGTCAGGATATAGGCTTCCGTGCCGAATGCACCGGCTTCCACGCATCCGCTTGCTCCTCCGTTACGCGCATCCTCCAGGGACTTTCCCTGGCGCACAAGTTCCTGTACGATTGCATCCGTGTTAAAATAGGAGGGTTGCCCAAAACCGGTTTTTGTGATCTTCAATGTCCGTTGAATAAAGCTGTTGGGATTCACTTTACTGACTTGCACCATCGAACCTGGCTGCACCAGGCGCATCTCTTCGATGACATCAAGGATCAGGAATGTAAGCTCATTCACAGCATCCGAACCGTCGGGTTTTACACCTCCAAGATTGATAAGGCAGAAGTCGGTATACGTGTTGCTTTCCTGTGCTGTAATACCGACTTTCGGAGGGGAAGGATGGTTATTGAATTTAATCCAGAATGACTGGAGAAGTTCGGTGGCTCTTTCTTTGGTCAGTGTTCCGTCTTCCAGTTCTTTTTTGTAAAAGGGATAAAGATGCTGATCCAGACGGCCCGGGTTGAATGAATCCCAGGGATTCAGCTCTGTGATCACACCGAGGTGGATGAACCAGTAATTTTGCAGCGCTTCATGGAAAGTACGGGGTGCATGGGCTGGCACATGCCGGCAAATGGCTGCCAGTTCGAGAAGTTCCTGTTTCCTTTGGCTGTTGCCGGGTTTGTTCGACAATTCCTCCAGTTTATCAGCATGACGGTGAGCGAAGAGGATGATGGCATTCGCTGCTATTTCCATCGCTTTCAACTCCTCATTCCTGATAGCAGCATGAGGATCATTCTTCCAATCTATTTGAGTCGCTGCATCCCGGATCTCTTTCATAAGATCCAGCATGCCCTTGTGATAGATCTTATTTCCGCATACCGTATGACCAGGCGCCCGCTGTTCCTGGAATTCCGTGAATATTCCTGCATTGTATGCATCGATCCATTCCGGTGCCATGGACCGCATGATCCGTTCGCGGTTGCTTTTTCCTTTCCAGAACGGGATGATTTCATCACGGTAAATTCTTTTCGTTTCTTCATCAACCTTAAATGACACTTTTTGCCTTATGTCCAGAATTTCCAGATCTTCCAGTGAATGCAAGTTTATCTCAGGGTAAGTGGGAGTGGCTTTGGGAGCGGGTCCGCGTTCTCCGACGATCAATTCATCTTCATTGATGCAAATGAATTTGTTGACAAGAATATGGTTTAAGGTAAGGGCACGCATCACAGGAGTCGAAACTTTACTGTCGATGCCGCTTTTATAAAAATTGGTAACCAGCAAGGCACGTTCGGCGTCAAGACGGTTTATCGCGTTCAGACTCTGATCCCGAAGTTTTTTAATGCGGTCAGTCATTTCAATTTACGATTGGACGATTTCAGATTTACGAATGAATACGATTGCAGATTGACGAATAGAAGCAAAGTTATTGAAAAATATAAGCACATTTTTCATTCTTCATTCTTCATTCTTCATTTTTTTTAGCTTCCGATCCTCACTGTAAACCCCTCTGCCTCAAATTCATTCTTTAAAGGAATTAAAGATTCTTTCGTCAGATCCTTTAGATGTATTGTTTTATTGTCAATATGGAACCGGGAGTATTTGTTTTTAGCGATGGAATGATAGGGGAGGAGGCTGATTTTAAGTGATGAAACTGATTTTCTTTCATTCACAAGATGTAAAAGAAATTTTTTTATTGCCTGTATATTTATTTTGGTGTTGGTAATGTCGGGAATGACCGGGATCCGGATAATTACCTGTTTCTCTTCAGAGATCAGGTAAATCAGATTTTCCAGGATGGGTTTATTTGAAACGCCGGTATACCTGATATGGTCAGTATCATTTATCAGTTTGAGATCATAGAGGAAAAGATCCGTATAGAGTTGAATATTTTCAATTATTCCCCGATCTGCATAGCCTGAAGTGTCGAGGGTTGTATGGAAGTTGTCGGCTTTACATTCTTTCAGCAGTTCAAGAAGAAATTCAGGCTGCATCAGTGGTTCCCCACCAGAAAACGTGACCCCGCCGGAGGACTCCGAATAAAAAATCTGGTCCATTCGAAGCTCACTCATCACCTCTTCCACACTCATCCATTGCCCGATCATTTCTTTCAGGGAAAACTTCTTTCCATCCAGGTTTAGTGTTTTCAGAAATTCTTCGGGATGACAGCTATGGCTTTCCGGGT
>JBEKST010000223.1:0-8630 GCA_049516815.1 Bacteroidales bacterium
CAACTTTGACAAATATGCAAAGGGGTTCAAAACCATTCTTTCCGGTCGCATACCTCTTAAGATCATTGATTTTGACCTGACCCGGGTCTTGGGTTATGACACCTATGAAGGACTGATCCTGGGTCTTGGAATCCACACCAACGACCGGATAGCCAAATGGTTTAAGATTGGCGGGTTTTACCAGTATTCGTTTGCTATTTCGACTGCCAAATATGGCGGAGATGCAAGTTTCCTGCTGAACAAGCGTAATGACTTCTCCATCCGTGGTGGCTATTTCTACGATCTTGTGGAATCGGGAGGCGTGAAATTTTTCGACGATTACAACTCCATCCTCAGCGGGAATTTCCAACCTCTGCTGGTAAAGAAGCTTGACCGTGTTGAAAATGAAAACTTCTCTTTGACTATCCGTGCCCGAAAGTACTGGCTATTCAACTTAGGTATTTCCCGCAGTTTTAAAAGGTCAACCACTTCAGATCTTGCAACTGCCGTGGGAAATGCAGTCATCCTTCAAGATGAATTCCAGTTTACGGATGTTATTGCAGCCTTGAAATGGGCCTATAAAGAGAAATTCATCCAGACCATCGACGACAAGATCTCGCTCGGAACCAATTACCCTGTGATCTGGCTGCAATATACACATGGTATAAAAGGCCTTCTCGACGGGCAGTTCGAATACAACCGCCTCGACCTGAAGGCTCGTAAGACCTTTATGATCAAATATCTTGGAAAGCTGACCATCCAGCTCAATGCAGGTTATGTGGATCAGCCGGTTCCCGCATGTGATCTGTATTACGGAAATGCCAGTTACCGCCTGATCACCCTGTATGCCCCGAACAGTTTTGCAACCATGCGGATGAATGAATTTCTTTCCAGTAAATATGCTTCCTTGTCGATTTACCATGATTTCGGATACCTGCTTTTCAAAGGAAAGAAATGGTTCCATCCCGAGTTCGCACTCTCACAGAATATCGGATTCGGCTGGCTCGATCACCCGGAACGCTATCGATATGTGAACCTTTCGCAGGAACCTTATAAAACCATGGATCTCGGGTATTATGAATCAGGACTGCTGATCAACAAACTGATAGACCTGAAACTCTATACCATCGGCATCGGTGCATTCTATCGATGGGGACCTTATTCAATGAATAATACCTGGGATAATTTTGCCTGGAAAGTTACAGTGATTTTCCCGTTTTGATTTTAATATTCTACCTTTGAACAGCAAAATTGATCCATCAATGGATTGCCTGGCTATCCATTTTTCAGAAAAGATCAATATCTTTGTATATTCGGGGTAAAAATTGCGCGAAGAATTACGGAATTTATCCACGCCTACAACTACTAACTACATCTTAATTATGAGCACTTTGTACCAGAAAAACAAGCTTTTTTTCATCATCCTTATCATTTGTGTTATTGGTTTCCTTGCCTGGTATTTTTCGAAGATCCTCATCTGTATCATCATAGCAGGAATCATTTCCATCATTGGTTATCCGCTGGTCGAGTTGTTTAACAAGATCCACTATAAAAAAATAAAAGTCCCCCATATACTCAGTGTTTTTCTTACTCTGATCATTATCCTGGTAGTGGTATTCGGTCTTTTAAGCTTTTTTATTCCCTTGGTAGTTAAGGAAACCAGCATGGTAACCTCAATTGATGGGCAGAGACTTCTGGATTATTTCCGGCCACAGATCCTCTGGCTGCAGGAAGTCCTGATCCGTTACGGGATCATCACAAAAGGCGCCACCGTTGAATCCCTGCTTAAAGAAAATATAAGCCATATAATCGATTTCAGCATCTTTTCGAACATCCTCACCGGAGTCATTTCCTTTGCGGGTAGTCTTCTCTTCTATATATTCACTATCCTTTTCCTTTCTTTTTGTTTCCTTCTCGATGTGAGAATGCTTCCCCGTTTCATCCTTATGCTGACGCCCCAGAAATATGAAGAACAGGTCAAACATATCATGATGAGAAGCAAAGCGGTATTATCACGTTATTTTATCGGCCTGGTCATCAATGTTCTCGTTATGATTGCATCCTATGCCATTGCGCTGAGCATCGTGGGCGTGAAAGGTGCGCTGGTTATCGCATTCTTCGCCGGGATCGTCAATATCATTCCCTATGTGGGGCCGCTCATAGCAGTCGGGACGGGCATCATCTTGGGTATAACGGGAGTGGTAAGCGAGGGTTTGTATGGAGCTATCGGATCCACGATGTTAAAGGTCTTCCTCGCAATGGTTGTGGTTATCCTGATTGACAACATCGTATATGGCCCCCTGATCCAGGGAAGAAGCTTGAAGGTCCACCCGGTGGAGATATTTCTTGTCATTATCTCCGCAGGCAGCATCGGTGGCATTCCTGCCATGATCATTGCCGTGCCTTCGTATGCTTTTTTACGAATCGTCGGAGAAGAATTTTTCAGCCAGTTCCGGATCTTTAAAGGAGCTGACAAGCTGATGAGTTGATGAGCTGATGAGCTGGCGAACTGGCGATCTTGTGAGTGATGAAGCGAAATAGCGAAATAGCGAAATAGCGAAAAAGCGAAAAAAGAATGCAAAATGCAGAATGCAGGAATGGAAACCTTAATACTTAAAACTTAACACTTAAAACTTTAAAAACTTTATAAACTCAGTAATTCATATTTCGTAATTCATAATTCATAATTAGAAAGAGTATGTCACAATCAAGTACAAAGGTCCTGTTGGCCGGCATCGCCGGGCTGGCTGCAGGCGTAGCGATCGGATTACTGTTCGCACCCGCCAAAGGGTCGAAGACCCGGAAAAGATTGAAGAAGCGGCTCATTAGCCTGGTAGATATCATTGAAGATGATGTCACTGATAAGTTGGGAGCGCTAAAGTCGGTATTTGCAAATGAAGAGGAAGAAGAAGAGGAAGAAGACAATGTGCAAACCGCGGGTGAACCTGTGAAGCCAGATAGCCGTAATACGTAATACGGTACGCGTCACGCGTCACGCATTAAGAGAAAATAACCTGTAGTATTAACAATTTGTAACATTACTACCCATGGAATCCCAAACATTAAAAGATAATTTCAGCGAGATCTCCGAAAACGTCAAGGCGTACATTCGATTGAAGACCGACCTCCTGAAGCTCACCCTGACTGAAAAGTTTTCGTTGATCATATCGGCATTGCTCGTCTCGGTGATCCTGTTCCTTGTTTTCCTCTTTATCAGCATGTTCATAAGTATTGCATTTATCTTCTGGTTCCGCGATCATGCAGGGCCTTTATATATCGGAGCGCTCATTGTCGCAGGTTTTTATCTTTTGGTCGGCGTCATCATTTTTTTAATGCGCAACAGGATATTTATTGATCCATTGGTGTCACAGATCTCAAATATTTTATTGGAGGAAGAAGATGAAGACAAATAAAGTTCAGCGGAGTACGATCCGCAAGATCCATTCGATGCATGAACTGCAGTTGGAACAGGCACGGTTGAAACTGGAACTGGTGAAGACGGAAGATAAGATCAAGGCCAATTACCGGCATATCCTTTCTGCTTTTTCATTGAAGAATATTTTTTCAACCATAACCACGGAGCTTTCCAGTACCTCATCGGTTCTTTCAAAAGTCTTTACCCTTGGGAAAAATCTACTTGCCCGGAGGAAAAAGAAGAAGAAGGGAGCCAAGCCGCCAGAGAAAACTGACGAACAGGTCAGTAGTGAGGAATGAAAAATGATAAATTATTATCTGACTCATGATTTAGCTAATGGTTGTTGAGATTTTATTCTATTGTGACCTATGTGCCTATTGTGGTGAAGATGATGATTTTTTCAACGGTAATCTACATTTAATCTGCGGAAACCTGCCTGCGACAGGCAGGTCTGCGAGAAACGGATTATTAATCTTTCTTCACCACTAAGCCGCTAAGACGCCAAGTTCGTAAAGAAAGAATAATTCATAATTCGTAATTCATAATTCATAATTTCTATTGGTTGCTAAGCTCTTAAACCTTTTAAAACTTTTTTTGGGTTATTTTCTTTCGCGATTGATGCGCAGGGTTATTCATTTGGGAAACCCGGTCAGTCTTTCGATCGAACCTACAAACTGCTGCAACCTGCATTGCCCGGAGTGTCCAAGCGGGATGAACCTTCTTACAAGGGACAGAGGGATAATGGATCCTGCATTTTTTCAAAACCTGATTGATCAGGTCTCACCTACCCTTTATTACCTGAATCTCTATTTTCAGGGTGAACCCTATATCCATCCGCAGTTCACAGAAATGGTCCGGGTTGCAAAATCGAAAAAGATTTTCGTTTCGACCTCCACCAACGGACATTTCCTGACCCCTGAAAATGCAAAAGCAACGCTTGAATCAGGACTCGACAGATTGATTATTTCCCTCGATGGCATAGATGCTGAAACCTATGAAAAATACCGTAAAGGTGGAAATTTCAACGAAGTCATAACAGGGATAAAGGAGATCGTCAATCATAAACAGGCCCGGGGATCAAAGAAACCTAAGCTCATTCTTCAGTTCCTCGTCCTGAAATCCAACCAGCACCAGATAAAGCATATCCAGCAGTTGGGAAAAGACCTGGGAGTAGATAAAGTTGAATTGAAGACTGCGCAATTTTATGATTTCAGACAAGGAAATCCTTTGATGCCGGATGATCCCCGATTTTCAAGATATAAAAAGATAAAGACAGATCCGGAAGGTCATATCCGGTATGAGATCCGGAACCGTTTGCCAAATTATTGCTTCCGGATGTGGAGTTCCTGCGTGGTCACATGGGACGGTGCAGTGGTTCCGTGTTGTTTTGATAAAGATGCAAAGTACAGGATGGGGAACGTGAAAGAGCAAGCTTTCGTAAAAATCTGGAAGAATGAAACTTACTGCGAATTCCGGAATAAGATTTTGTCTTCACGAAAATCTATCGACATCTGTATTAATTGTACTGAATGAATAATAAAAACGGCGGGTTTCTGTTATATTCATTATAAATTATTTTCTTACCTTTGCACACCTAATTTTCAGCCCAATGGTAATGGATTCGGACAAATTTCAGGGTGAAGGACTGACCTATGACGATGTGCTGTTGTTACCGGCTTATTCAGAGGTTCTTCCGCGTGATGTGGATGTGACTACTTTGTTGTCGAGAAACATCCGCCTCAATATCGGAAAGTGAAGCGTGCCGAGAACGGCATGATCCTGGATCCGGTCACCATCAATGTGGGCGGCCTTGTGGGAGATGCCCTGAATCTCATGAAAGAATATAACATCGGTGGAATCCCTGTCATCAACGATCAGTTTAAACTGGTGGGCATCGTCACCAACCGTGATTTGCGTTTTGAGCGCGATGTGTTGCGCCCGATCGCAGATGTGATGACCAAGCAGGTTTTTACAACAAACGAATTTACGGATTTCGCAAAGGCAGAAGAGATCCTGCAGAAATACAAAATCGAAAAACTTCCCGTCGTTGATACCGACAACAAGCTGGTCGGGCTAATCACCTATAAGGATATTATTAAAATCAAGGCCCGGCCGAATGCCTGCAAGGATTCACGCGGCCGTTTGCGCGTTGCCGCTGCCGTTGGAATATCCAAAGATACCATCGACCGAGTTTCTGCACTCGTGAACGAGGATGTGGATGCCATTGTGATCGATACCGCCCATGGACATACCCGTAATGTGATGGACATGGCAAAACTTGTGAGAAAGTCGTTTCCCAATATTGACCTCATCGTAGGGAATATCGGCACCGGGGAAGCTGCCAGAGACCTTGCCAAACTCGGTGTGGATGCCGTAAAGGTGGGGATTGGTCCTGGTTCTATTTGCACCACCCGCATCATCGCCGGAATCGGTATCCCTCAACTCTCAGCCATCTATGCCGTCACCAAGGCACTGAAAGGTTCGCACATTCCGGCTATTGCCGACGGCGGGATCCGTTATACAGGCGACATTGTCAAAGCACTGGCTGCCGGCGCCCATTCGATCATGACCGGTTCGTTGTTTGCCGGTGTTGACGAATCACCCGGCGAAACCATCATCTTTGAAGGAAGGAAATACAAGACCTATCGCGGAATGGGCTCAATCGAGGCCATGCAGCAGGGTTCAAAAGACCGGTATTTCCAGGATATGGAAGATGATATCAGGAAGCTGGTTCCAGAAGGCATCGTCGGAAGGGTTCCCTATAAAGGGTCCCTCTCGGAAGTCATTTACCAGATGGTAGGCGGGCTGCGCTCGGGAATGGGTTATACCGGATCGAAAAACGTGGAAGAACTTCAGAAAGCAAAGTTTCTGAAGATCACTTCCGCCGGTGTTGTTGAAAGCCATCCTCATGACGTGACCATCACCCGTGAAGCTCCTAACTACAGCCGTTAACCGGATGAATACTTGAATACTTAGAGTGCTCTTATAAATATCAAATTAAATCAGTTGAACAATGAAAAAATTTCTTACGATTATTTTAATATCGTCGATCTTAATTGGAATCGGATTCCCGTTGAAGGCACAGGTAAAGAATGATGATGTTCTCCTGACTATCGGGGGCAAGCCGGTCACAGTAGGTGAATTCATGGCTATTTATCAGAAGAATGATATGAAGAAAGGCGATTTGATTGATACAAAGAAACTGGAAGACTATCTTACCTTGTATATCAATTTCAAATTAAAAGTGAGGGAAGCGGAAGAACTCGGATTCGATACTGTTACCTCTTTTGTGACTGAACTCAAAGGTTACCGTGATCAGCTTGCAAAGCCCTATTTTACGGATCAGGCAACCATCGACCGGCTGGTCAGGGAAGCTTATGACCGCGAGCATTTTGATCTGCGGACCCGCCATATTTTCGTTAAACTGGCACCGGATGCCCTGCCAAAGGATACTCTGGACGCCTGGCAGAAGATCTCGAAGATCAGGGAACGGCTCATGAAAGGGGAAGCTTTTGAGAAGGTAGCATCTGAAGTTTCTGAAGATCCCTCCGCCCGGGACCGCGAAGCTAACCAGCAACATCCTTTCCTACCAGGAAACCATGGTGATCTTGGTTATTTCACTGTTTTCGACTATGTCTATTCCTTTGAGTGTGGGGCCTATAATACAGAACCCGGGAGTGTATCCCCGATTGTCAGGACCGAGTATGGTTATCACCTGATCAAGGTTACCAGCAAACGGGAAGCACTTGGGAAAGTGACCGCTGCACACATCTTCATGGTCATCCCCAAAAATGCTATACATACCGATTCATTACTTGTAGCCCAAAAGATTGATTCCGTTTACCGCAAACTGAAGGATGGCGCAAAGTGGGAAGATATGGTAAAAAAGTATTCAGATGATAAAGGCAGCGCTCAAAAAGGTGGGATTTTGCCCAAATTCGGCGTAAACCGAATGGTGCCTGAATTCATCGATGCCATTTACACACTTGCAAAAGAAGGTGATTTCTCCACACCCGTCCAGACACCTTATGGCTGGCATATCATCCGCCTCATTGAACGAAAGAAACCGGGAACGTTTGAAGAAGAAAAAGCCGACCTGAAACAGAAAGTCCAAAAGGATGGCCGTTCAGAGCTGGCAAAGCAGGCTGTGCTTGCCATGATCAGAAAAGAGAGCAATTTTGTGGAAATGCCGGATGCGGTTAAAGACTTTTATACTGTGGTCACCGATAGCATTTTCGCCGGAAAATGGGATGTCGCCCTTGCGCAAAACCTTACCAAACCCATGTTCCAGATCAATAACCAACGTTACTCCCAGAAAGACTTTGCCGGCTACCTGGCGAAGAACCAGCACAAGATGGAAAAACAGAGGATCACTGTCTTTGTGGATAGGTCATACAAGGAATTTCTGAATGACAACCTGATAAAATATGAAAACACCCGTTTAGAGGAAAAATATCCCGATTTTAAAAACCTCATGAACGAATACCGCGACGGAATTCTTCTCTTCGACCTGACCGACCAGAAAGTGTGGTCGAGGGCTACAAAAGACACTACCGGCCTCAAAGATTTCTACGAGAGCCACAAAAACAATTATATGTGGGAAGAACGGCTGGAAGCTACGATTTATACCATCAAAGATCAGAAGCTGGCACAGAAAGTGAGAAACTTCCTCGTGTCGGGACTTGCAGATGACGCACTTCTCAAGGAGATCAACGTAGATACAACCAAAAACCTGAAAATCGAATCCGGGAAATATTCCAGGAAAGAAAACAAATACATTGATGCTGTGACCTGGGTACCTGGCTTGTCGAACGACATTCCTGCCAATCCCGGCGTCGTGATCGTAAATGTCAAGAAAGTAATTCCACCTGAAGGAAAGACCCTGAATGAAGCCCGCGGTCTTATCACAAATGATTATCAGAATTTCCTGGAAAAGATCTGGGTGGAATACCTGCGGCATAAATATACAGTGTCGGTCAATAAGGACATTCTTTCGCACATTAAATAAACGTTGTGAGAAAATTCATCATTGTCCTGTTGATCATTATTACGGGATGCTCTTCATTTTTCAAAAAAAAAACGGATCATGCCGTAGCAAGGGTATACAATGATTACCTTTACGAGTCCGACCTGAAAAACGTCATTCCAAAGGGTACACTGGCAAAGGACAGTATCGGCCTGGCAAAAAGCTACATCGATACCTGGATCCATCAACGTCTGGTCATTCACCAGGCAG
>JBEKST010000224.1:0-5135 GCA_049516815.1 Bacteroidales bacterium
AACTGGCAACAACAATCAAACTAATGACAGTATAATTGAAAAGTATTGTTACAATAACGATGCAGCTAACTGTAATGTTTATGGAGGCCTCTATCAATGGGATGAGATGATGCAATATGATATTATAGAGGGGGTGCAGGGAATTTGCCCTTCGGGATGGCATATTCCAACTAATGCTGAATGGATGACGCTTACAGATTATCTTGGATCATTATGGGTTGCAGGAGGTAAGATGAAGGAAACTGATACGACGCATTGGGCTTCACCCAATACAGGCGCCACCAATAGTAGTGGGTTCACTGCTCTTCCGGGTGGCTTCCGGACCAATAGCGGTACTTATTTCGCCAATCTCACGATGGAAGCCTATTTCTGGCCGTCGTCACAGTACAGTATTCCTTATGCATGGTGGTGGATCATTGCCTACAACTCATCATATGTATACCAGAACTACTTATTCAAAAATTATGGTATCTCGGTGAGGTGCCTGAAAAATTGAATGCGCCCAGGTCAGGAACGTCAAACGATTTTCCCTTTTATCGCTTTTGAAACGGCTTCCGATTTGGAATGAACCTGCAGCTTTTTGTAAATGTTCTTTACATGAGTGCTGACAGTATCTAAGCTGACAAAACATTTATCGGCAACCGCCTTGTAACTCATCCCGTCAACCAGGTATTTTAAAACTTCCCTTTCACGGTCGGTAAGATTGTATGATTCATCCTTGGTATAGGAAGTTCCTGATTTGAACATGGCAAGGACCTTGCTTGCAATGCTTGGGGTCATTGGAGCTCCTCCCTCGTGAATTTCTCTTATCGCTTCAAGAATCTGTGCAGGCGGAGTATTCTTTAAAATATATCCTTCGGCTCCGTTACAGATCGAAAGAAATACTTTCTCATCATCTTCAAAGATGGTTTCCATTAGAATTTTTATTTCAGGAAATTGCGGTTTCAACATTTTAACAGCTTCAATGCCGTCCATCCCGGGCATTTCAATATCCATCAGCACGACATCCGGTTTTGAATCCGTAATATGTTTTATCAGGTTATCACAATTACCAAACGCTCCCGCACATTCAAAACCATCACTGCCGTTGATTAACGTGGTAAGACCACGCCTGAGATTGGTATTGTCCTCGAAGATGGTTACTTTTATGTTCATTTTTTTAATTCTACTTACTACTATTTATTCACTACTTTCTACTAAATTCATGCTTTCAAAGTTAGCTCTATCTGAGTCCCTTCGCCAATCTTCGATTCAATTACGAATTCCGCTTTCATTTCCTGTGCTCTCCGTTTTATATTCTTTAATCCGTTGCCTGCCGTATCCTGGGCAGTGTCAAAACCAACACCATTGTCCTGAATCCTAAGTCTGATCTGTTTATTCTCATAGGTGAGTGTAATGGCAACGCGTGTAGCCCTGGCATATTTGACCAGGTTGTTAACAGCTTCCTTGAAGATGAGATAAAAATTCCTGCGTTCTTCAAGAGAAAGTTTTTTTTCATTCAGGATCTCATCGGCCTGAAAAGTATATTCGATCTGTTTTGCACGAAACAAATTATAGGTCAGCGATTTCATCCTGAAAATTATTTTCTCAAAGCTGTCATTTTCTGCATTGATGGTCCAGACAATATCGCTCATTGCTTCAATGATTTTTCGCGAGGCATCTCCGATCATCTGCAGCGCCTCATCATGATGTTCATCATTTTTCCTGGCCACTTCGCTGTATATGGAAATGCTGTTGAGCGTGGAACCGATATCATCATGCAGGTCGCCGGCAATCCTGTTGCGGATGTCGTGCAGGCGCAACTCCTGACGAGCGCTGTATGAACGATATATAAAAAAGAATAACAGGAGAACCAGGCCTATTCCGCCTAGAAAAGAATATTTCAGCAGCTTCTGTTTCTGTAATTCCTTCAGTGCCAATATATCCTTTTTCTGTTGTTCTGCTTTTGCCAGTGATTCTTTTTTATCAAATTCATATTGCATGTGAGTCTGTATGGTTTTTTTTGTATTTTTTTCGTTGATTATGCTGTCCCTGAAAGTAATATACATTTTATAATATTCAAGTGCTTTCTTAGATTGACCCATTTTTTCAGAGGTTTCGGAAATGAATTGAAGTGCCTCACGCTGAGTTTCAAGAACTCCTATCTCCCTGGCAAGTGTTAATGCTTTATTTGCATATCCGAGAGCTTTTGGATAATCGGACATCCTCTGGTAAATCAGGCTGAGACCATTCAGGGCAATTGCGGTTCCCCGTTTATCATCAATTTCCTGAAAAATTTTCAGGGATTTTTTCTGGTATTCAAGCGCTTTGCCATAGAGTTTCTGATCTATGTACACATTGGCTATGCTATTCATATTTAATCCAATGTCACGCTTATCGTGTGTTTCTTCCCCTATCTTAAGGGATCTTTCATAATATTCCAATGCCTTTGCATACTCATGTTGTTCATCATAAATGTTACCGATGGCTGAAAGGCAAAGAGCAACTGTATATTTATTCCCCAATTCTTCCATTATCTTCAGGGACTTTTCATAATAGACAAGTGCTTTGGAATCATCAGCTAAAGCATGGTATGTATTACCGACATTAAGAAGCATCTTGCCAATCCTTTGTTTATCGCCCAGCTCTTCAAACACCTCCAGGGCTTTTTCCATATACATTACCGCTCTTGGGTAATCAGCAAGATCATAAAAGATAATACCAAGATTGCCATTGGCTAAACCTATTCCCAATGAATCACTTTTTTCTTCACTGATCCTGAGGGCTTTCTCAAAATATTCCACGGCCTGGGGATAGTCTGAAAGGGTCTCGCAGATAAGACCTAAACCTAACAGGCATGTTCTAATCATGATTTTATCATTGGTTTTTTCACCTATTTTCAGGGCTTTTTTTTGATACTCCATTGCTTTGGTATGGTCGGATAAATAATTGTAAGCATTAGCCATGATAATATAACATCTCGACATTCCATACTCATATTTGATTTTTTCGAATATTTTCAGCGCTTTTTCCTGGTGCTGAATCGCTTTAGCGTATTCAGAAAGTTGCAGATAAACATATCCGGTATTTGCTAATCCGTTTGCTTCGCCTTTAGGCCACTTAAGTTTTTGTGCCAGTTTTATTGCTGCTTCTCCATAGTTCAATGCCTGTTGCGGGTCATTTACTCCAAGATCAAAAGCCAGTTTGGATAGTGCATTAACTTTACTGGTATCATCTGTTTTGGAGGCAGCAGCCATTTTCAGGGAATCAATTCGTTTTTGTTCCTTGTTCTGGGCAATTACAGCCGGATTTATAAAAAGGAGTACCAATAGCATCCTGCCAGTAAAAGTTCCTGTTTTTATTAACCGGTTCATCATATATTTATTTTTCATTTACCTCTCCCAGTAAAGGTACAAAGAAAATCAATTTTTTATCTTTTGCTCCTCACCTGTTCAGGTGATATTTGGGTATTTTTTTTCTGAAATCTCACCTGTTCAGGTGATATTTTGCCATTTCTCTTTTGAAATATCACTTGTTTAGGTGATTGACACGACACGATTTTAATCAGTTCTTTGTAAGCAAGTTTTGAATCGGGGTCCTGGGTCAACAGAGGACAGATTCTAACCGGAGGAAACCGAAAAGCCGGATAATGAGTAGGAAAAATTAAAACCCATAAGAAAATGAAAAAGTATCTATCTGTACTTTTAGCCATCTGCGCCTGGCAATTTATGGCTTTGAATGTTTCAGCTTCGAACCCGAATACGGGTACATGGGACGCAGGTCACAGCACCGTTACGGATATCAATGGAAATGTCTATGTGGCGGGTTATTTTAACAGTTCAACCATCACGTTCGGAACAGTTACCTTGACCAAAACCAACACGGTAAGCAGCAGTTATAATATGTTTCTTATAAAATACGATCCCGCCGGTAATGTGCTCTGGGCAACAAAGGCAGGTGGAAGCGGCGGTAACGATCAACCCAATGGGATTGTTACAGACGGCAATAATGTCTATTTGACCGGAATTTGTGGAACCGATCCGAATATCACTTTCTTTTCCGCCACCTCTTCCGGAACAACAATTACCTTAAACAATGCTTATTCCTATCTGGTCAAGTACGATCCGGCTGGTAATGTAATCTGGGCAAAAAATGAAATCGGCAGCCCCGAGTGGCAAGGTATTGCCATAGCCGGCGAATATCTTTATCGTACGGGTTCATTTTCCGGGACGGTCACAATAGGATCAACTATCCTAACCAGCCGTGGGGGCAATGACATATTTACAGCTGAATATGATTTGGACGGTAATGTATTATGGGCAAAAAGCGCAGGCGGCAGTGGTGATGACGAGGGAATGGGAATTGCCGCAGATGGCAGCGGAAATTTATATGTGACCGGCATGTTTTACAGTTCCTCTATCGCTTTCGGTTCAACTACCTTAATAAATAGCGGGCTCTGCGATATCTTTTTTGCCAAATATGATGTAAGCGGCAACGTGCTCTGGGCTTCAGGCGCAGGTGGGAGCAGTTATGATAATTGCTGGGGTATGGCCGGTGATGTGAACGGGAACACGTATATTACAGGTAACTCTTTAAGTCCATCCATTACTTTTTACTCGGCTACCCCTGCCGGACCAAAAATTACCTTAACCAACTCTGCAGGCGGTTATGCAGGCTATTTTTCTGTTAAATACGATCCAAACGGCACTTTAGTCTGGGCAAAAAATGCAAAAGGCAATGCTACTGGTGATGGGATTACCCTATATGGGAACAATGTCTATGCGACCGGATCCTTTAACAGTTCCACTGTTTTCGGATCGCCTGCATTAAAATCAAAACCCAGTCCTGCCCCCGCAATTGACATATTTGTTGTAAAATATGATACGAACGGGAATCTGATCTGGACGAAGGGCGCAGGCGGAGTCTCTTATGATGCAACACAGGATGCCGCAACAGACGGCAGCGGAAATATTTTAATAACAGGTTATTTTCATAGTTCAACCGTCACATTCGGAACAACAACCTTGACCCTTGGTAATACCTCGGACTATGATATGTTCATTGCCAAATACGATGCGAACGGTAATGCACTCTGGGCAAGAAGTGCAGGTGCTCCTTCTTCAGGCCATAATCCTAAATCAGCAACTGCCGGAATA
>JBEKST010000225.1:0-5133 GCA_049516815.1 Bacteroidales bacterium
AGTCCGTCAAATGATCAACCGTATGTGGCTTATATGGATGCTATGGTTTCCAATAAAGCAACAGTAATGAAATTTGACGGTACTACCTGGTCGAATGTTGGGACAGAGGGTTTCTCAACAGGTGCAGCCTGGTATCCAAGTCTTGTTTTCAATTCATCTGGTGAATCGTATTTGGCTTTTTCAGATGATGGCAATTCAGATAAATCAACGGTAATGAAATTTAACGGAACAGCTTGGGTTTATGTTGGAACGGCGGGGTTCTCTTCAGGAAAGGCTTATTATACAAGCCTTGCTTTCAGCCCATCTGGTGAACCTTATGTGGCTTTTATGGATGAATCGAATTCTTTTAAGGCAACGGTAATGAAATTTGACGGAACCAGCTGGATTGTTATTGGAACAGCGGGTTTCTCAGCAGATCAGGCTTGGTATATAAGTCTTGCTTTTAGTCTATCTGGTGAACCTTATGTTGCTTTTGGGAATGTCGAAAAAGCAACTGTAATGAAATTTGATGGGACAACCTGGGTTAATGTTGGAACAGCGGGTTTCTCTTCAGATAGTGCTCCTTTTATAAGCCTTGCTTTCAGCCCGACTGGTCAACTTTATGTTGCATATAAAGATTTCGGGAATTTCAGGAAAGCAACGGTTATGAAATTTGATGGGAACAACTGGGTGAATGTGGGAAATGCGGGTTTCTCGGCTGGTACGGCTTCTTTTGAAAGCCTCAGATTCAGTCCATCTGGTGAGCCTTTTGTGGCTTATATGGATTCTATAAATTCTAACAAAGCCACCGTCATGCGTTTTAATGGAACTAATTGGGTGAATGTGGGAAATGCAGGTTTCTCGGCTGGAGAAGCTGATTTTACAAGTCTCGCCTTCAGTCCATCTGGTCAACCATTTGTGGTTTATATGGACTGGGCAAATTCTTTGAAAGCAACAGTCATGAAATTTGATTCTGTTTTCACAGGAATTAGCAAACTACAACATTCACAAACATCAATTTATCCTAATCCCGCAACAAATAAAATAACAATTGAAGTATCAGTTGCAACAAAAGAAAGTAATCTGTCAATTATGAATATTGAGGGTCAACAACTCATTACACGCCAAATCACCGAACCCAAAGCACAACTGGACATCAGCAATCTGCCCAGTGGGGTTTATTTTGTGCGGTTAACTGATGATAAGACTGTTGAGGTGAGAAAAATAGTCAAGCAGTAAAAACCAGGGTTATCGGTCAAGTCACACTTCATTGAGGTATTGAACCCATCTTTCCTTTTATCTCATTTTTAAGTTTTTTCAATTTGGAATGAACTTGCAGTTTTTTGTAAATGTTTTTACATGACTGTTTGATTCCCTGAACAAAATCAATCATTTTCTGAAAATCTTTTATAGTAAATGGTCAGATAATTTGTCATTATTTCAGATAAACGATATATTTGTTAAAATAAAACCCGAAATTCGAATTGTCAAACTAATTGCCCGAAGACTGTATTTGATTTCTTTAAAGGGGGTTAGAATTTCATTAGGTAAAAAATTAACCACTAAAATCAAAAATTATGAAAAAGTATGCTGCAGAATTTATTGGGACCTTCAGCCTTGTTCTTTTTGGTTGCGGTTCAGCGGTGATAGCCGGAATCTCCGGGACCGGGCCAAGCGGTATAGGATTACTTGGAATTGCTATTGCTTTTGGCTTTGCCGTGGTAGCAATGGTGTATGCAATTGGCGGTATTTCAGGTTGCCATATCAATCCGGCTGTCACCATCGGGGTTCTTACCGCTGGTAAAATGACCTGGCAGGATGCTGTCGGGTACATCGTTGCCCAGTGCCTGGGGGCAATTGTTGCTGCTGCTGTGCTTTATCTTATCGTTTCTGGTCGGCCCGGATTCACCATGGGAGAATATGCGCTTGGTTCCAACGGATGGGGAGAAGGATATAATGGAGGATACAGTATACTCAGCGCTCTTGTTATTGAAGCCGTCATGACATTCCTCTTCATTTTTGTGATATTAGGTACGACTTCGAAATTTGGCAATGGCGCAATGGCTGGGTTGGCAATCGGTGTCACACTGATGCTTATCCACCTTGTGACAATCCCGGTTACCGGCACATCAGTCAATCCCGCCCGGAGCCTTGGACCAGCCATTTTCGCGGGAGGGAAAGCCCTGTCGCAACTCTGGCTCTTTTTTGTAGCTCCAATAATCGGTGCAATCATAGCTGCCCTGGTATGGAGATTTGGATTTGATAACGAAAAACAGGATTTCACAAAATCGGAAATTTAATATGAAAAAAATAGTTAAGATCACCGGAATAGTACTGTCGGTTATTTTGATTGTATTGATATTAATGATTTGCACACCTTTTATTTTCAGGGAGAAATTCGCGGAGGTTGTTAAAAATACTGCCAATAAAAGTTTGAAAACTGAAATGAATTTTTCTTCGATGGATGTCTCTTTCTTCCATCATTTTCCAAATCTTACAATTACCCTGACGGATTTCTACCTGAAATCTTCTTCCCCCTTCTCAAAAGATACGCTTATCAGCGCACGCGATATTTCGTTTGGCGTTGACCTTGCCAGTATAATACATGGCCCGATAAAGATAACCCGGGCTTATCTGAATAAAGGCAGGGTCATTATTAAGTACAATGAAAAAGGGTTGTCGAATTATGATGTTTACAACTCATCTTCTGATACGGCGAAAAATGAAAAAACAACCTCAAATGAAAGCGCTTCCATCCGGATCAAAAACATTGCTTTTATAAAGACCGATTTCATATATTCCGACGCTTCAATTCCTATTAAGATTACAGCTCATGGCATCAATTACACGGGGAAAAGCAAGATTAGCAAGGATATTCTCAGGCTGGCCTCAAATGTTCAGATTGATTCATTGGATTTCTCTTATAATCATGTTAATTACCTTAAATCAAAACCGCTGAAGGCTAAACTTGTCACAATTATCGACTTGAATTCGCTGAACATGAAGTTTGAAAAGAATGACCTGCACATTAAGGATATCCCGTTCGAATTCAGGGGAGAATTTTCCTTCCGGAAAGATGGTTATACCTTTTTTATTTCCATGTTTTCAATGTTTGGAGACGAATATCTAAGCGGGTCTTTATGGTTAGTCAGCAAAAAAAATCTGTGGATTTCATTAAGAGCCGATGTCAACATGGATCTTCAGTCCTGGATGAAAGGTTTTGGGCTTCAGGATGTCGATCTTAAAGGACTCTTTTCCATGAAATTGAAGGCCGAAGGAGAATATATCACAGGACAAAATCCAGAAAGCAGTAAACCTGATACAATCCTACTCAGTATCCCTGATTTTCAAATCACTTCAAAAATAAGTAACGGTTATTTCCATTACAAGAAATTACCTTCGTCTATAGATGGGATATCGTGTAATCTTACGGCTTCTTCTACAAATCATGACTACCGGTCTGTCAACCTTCAACTGGAAAACCTGAAAGCCAGGTTCATGAAAAACAATATCGAGGGCTATATCCGGTTGAAAGGGTTGGAGGACTTTCCTGTCGAGTGTCATTTTTCTACAAGAATGAACCTGGCTGAGATCAGGCAGGTCATCCCTTTTGACAGCCTTGACCTGAAGGGGATCCTGGACGCAAAGCTGGATGTGAAGGGGAAATATGCCCCGGTGAAAAAGCTGTTCCCGGTAACCAATATAGAATTAAATCTTAAGGATGGCTCACTGCAAACAAAGTATTATCCCCATCCGGTTGAAAATATTAATCTCAATGCTATAATAAATAACCAAAGTGGGAAACTTTCAGATACCCGGATAAAATTGGATCCTATTTCATTCACTTTTGAAGGAAATCCATTTGAGGTCAGGGGGGAGCTTTCAAATCCTGATAATGTTTCTTATTCTATCATTGCTAAAGGATCTATTGATTTAGCAAAAATTTACCATCTCTTCTCTCAAAAAGGAATGGATCTGGATGGTTTCATTTCGGCGGACCTGACCCTGAAAGGCCTGCAAAGCGATGCCCTGGCAGGGAAATATGACAAACTTCAAAATTCGGGACGGCTGGTTCTTAAAAATATTTCATTTCGAACTGCGTACCTGCCAAAACCATTGATCCTGAAATCCGGTGTATTTCGTTTTGACAATGATAATATATGGTTTGAAAAATTTGATAGCAGGTTCGGGGTTTCTGATATTACCCTTGATGGACATCTTAGTAATGTCGTGAATTATTTCCTGTCAGGCAAACAAAAATTGAAGGGTAGCTTTAAATTCACTTCCAATTACCTGTTAATTGATGAATTTATGACACAGGAAGAGCCGGCAACTAATATTGACACTAATAAATCAACTGGTGTAATTATTATTCCCGACAACCTCGAGATGGCTTTGAAAGCGGATATCAAAAAGATCCAGTTCCAGAAACTGCCTATCAATAACCTCAATGCCAATGTGGAGATGAAACAGGGGATGATTCTTCTGAAGTCCATGAACTTCGATATAATTGGCTGCAAAGTGAATATGGATGCCTCTTACGGCAGCATTAACACTAACCGCGCATTTTTCGATTTTCACATTAAAGCAGAAGATTTTGACATCAAAAGAGCTTACAATGAAGTAGAACTTTTCAGGAATCTTTCTTCTTCGGCCGGGAAATGCGAAGGGACTGTTTCTCTTGATTATTCCCTAAAAGGCAGACTTGATGGCAGTATGAAGCCAATTTATCCTTCATTGGAAGGAAACGGTGTACTTTCCCTGAAGAAAATAAAGGTGTTGGGACTGAAACTTTTCACAACGATGGGTAATAACCTGAACAAAGAAAAGGTAAAAAACCCTGATTTGTCGAAGGTCGACATTAAATCAAGCATAAAAAATAATGTCATCACGATTGAAAAGACCAAATTGAAATTTGCCGGGTTCCGGTTCAGGATTAGCGGTGAAACGAACCTGAACGGGAGTCTGAATCTCAAGTCGCGGCTTGGTCTTCCGCCTCTTGGAATTGTCGGTATCCCTATCCGTATCCTGGGTACCCAGGAAAATCCAAAGTTCAAATACGGCAGAGGCAACAATGATGAAAATGTGGAAGAGACTGAATACTCCGATGAAATTCCCAAAGATGTTCTCGATAAAATCAAGAATGCAAAGGAA
>JBEKST010000226.1:0-5096 GCA_049516815.1 Bacteroidales bacterium
AAAACCGATCTCAATCCTGTCTGCCAGGAGTTTTTCAAGGAAAACAACAGTGATAGCAGATCCTTCTTTCCTGAGATTCCTAATCAGTTCTTTTTCTTTTTCCAGGAATTTTTTTACCAGGATACTGGCTACCCTGACCAGCAACAGGTTCTTTCCATAGGCCACATCCGATCCTTTGAACTTTTCTTTAAATGCATCATCGAGCGTTGACTGGTAGAGGGGCAGCATTTTATCGATGGTTTCCTCCTTTAAAACCATGTTCTGGTATGGCTTGTAAAGTTTTTCGAGAGTTTCATGGATTGCCAATCCGAGTACCTGTGAATCGATTGTTTCCTCCACCTCTTTATCTTCGCGCAATCCTAGAAGATCCTGTAAATAAAACTTAAGGGAACACTGGATATAATTGTTCAAAGAAGTTGGAGAAAACCCGGTTTCCGCTTTCCTCATCAGCATTTCCGCGACCTCTCCTGTCTTTGGTACCTTAAGATCTGTAAAAGATGAAGATTTCAGCGGGGAAGTTACCAGAATCTCTTCTTCGATGCTGATGTTGGGATTGTAAGTTCGCAATTCCTGCTGGATCTGCTTGACGAACCTGCTTTTTTCGCCACCTCCCAGTTCATCGCTTTCGGTATTATAAAGAAGATAAACCTGCTTTGCCCTTTGGATCAGGCGGTAAAAATGATAGGCATAGATCGCATTTTTATACTGATAGGTCGGAAGATGGAAATGACGTCGGATATCGAAGGGAATGAATGACTGGGTGGTTTTTCCGCTGGGAATCAGATCTTCATTGACAGAGAGCAGAATCAGGTTATCGAAATCCAGGGTACGGGTTTCCAACATTCCCATCATTTGGAGTCCACGCAATGGCTCGCCGTAGAATGGCAGCGAGGTTAAACCTGCCAGCTGGTTGAACAGGGAATGAAATACTTTCAGGCTTTTGATGGCATCATATTTTTCAATCAGGGTTGAAAGACGGTAGATGATCCGGGAAAAAGTGCAAAGGAACTCTAATTCTATCCTGGCCGACCGGGATTCTTGTTCTTCTTCCCCGGAGATAAAGCCATCACGTAAATGTGCTATTATCTTCCGGAGTGATTCGATAGTTTTAACAGGATCCTGCCAGGATTCGAATACCGGTTCCAGGAAACCGAGGCTCCCTGTGAAAATTCCTGTTCCCGATTGGATCAGTTCCTCTTTTCCAAGGAAAACACGGTTTCCTGCACGTATTTCAGCAACCAGGTCTTCCAGGATAAAAATATTCCCTTTCAGAAGTGTTCCCGCCATCCGCGCTGCATAGGGATGCTGAAGCACCCTAAGGATATCACGATGATAGAATTTCTCTTTCCCCTGTGATCCCGGTCTTTCGAAACGGGATGTGTTTTCGTGCATCCGGAAGATTGTATCGAAGAGGTCATACACAGGTGTCTGCCGGAGCGGAAGTCCCATAGTGATATTCAGCTCTTTTACGACAGGAGGAAGTGAGTTTAATACCGGGATAAGAACCTGTTCATCCATCATAACCACGGCGGTATCCTCTGCATGATGATCCCTGAGGAGCTGACCGGATAATAATTCGCCACAGAGTTTTGCCTGTCCCACATGGTATGGAACTCCGATAATCCTGATTTTCGCGGATGATGCTGCAAAATTCTTTTCAATCCAGTTAAAAGGCTGATTCTTCCATTTCCTTTTCCACATCCTCAGAAAAAATCCGGCTTCCTGTTTTTCATCCTCCATATAATAGGCATCCGCATCCCACAACATTTCTGTTTTCCCAAGGGAAACCAGTTGGTCGATAATCACTTCTTCGGCCTTTGTCAATGCATTAAATCCGGCAAAGATGATCTTCTCCCAGGTTATTTTTTCGAGGAGCTCCCCGATTTGTCCGGCTGTTTTCCGGAAGAGAAGGCCAGGATAAGCGAGGTTAGAAGAGAGCAGACGAATGCTCAACTGTTCATGGTAAGTGTAGAGGGAATTGAAAAAACGCAGGTACTGCTTTTCAAAATCCGTGAGGGGCTTGTTGTCGAGGTTCCAGACGGATAGCGCTTTTGCTTCATTCAGGAAACTGAAAAGATCTTTTGCATCGACCAGGTAACTGTCGATCTCGTTGAAATCACCCAGAAGCTGCTGTGCCCAGCTGGTGAATTCGTCGAAAGGCTGTGCATTCTGGCCTTCCAGTACTTTATGGATCTCGTATAATTCGAATAAAGCCTGAGTCGGATCACAAATGCGCAGTCCGGAGATGTCGATCAGAAAATCTTCGATTGAAAAAATGGCCGGTGACCAGCTGGTTTTACCAATGCTGTTCCCAAGATATTTCTGAAGGAACAAGCCGGCCCTGCGGTTGGGAACTACAATACAGAGATCGGATATCTTGTCGCCATACGTCTTATAAAGATAATCAGCCGTTTTCTCTAAGAACCTTGTCATTCGCTGTTCGCTGTTCGCTGTTCGCTATTCGCTATTCGTTGATCGTTGCTAAAATCCTCTTTCACCGCAAAGGCTCGAAGACGCTAATATTTAAAATCAACATCTCAAATCTCCGTGGTTCTCTGTGCCTTCTCAGTGCATCTCTGTGTAACAACCTGAACCCGGAATAGGAATTACACAGACCTGCCTGCCGAAGGCAGGGATTCACAGAGTAAAAATTGAGATTCACAGAGATTTTATTTTTATGTTGATGCGGTTTAATTGTCAATTATCTATTATCAGTTATTAATTGAATACCTCGGTATATCCAACACTTCAAGGTCTTTCATCTGGTCTCCGTCCACAACAAACCTTACCATCGTGATAGACTTATGAAGACCGAATTTCCCTGCTGCTCCCGGATTGATAAAGAGTAGCTGGTATTTTTTATCAAATATCACCTTCAAGATATGTGAATGGCCTGTAACGAATAATTGCGGTTTTTCTTTCTTGATCAATTCCCTGGCAGTTTTCTCGTAATGCCCAGGATATCCGCCGATATGTGTCATCACGACTTTCACTTTTTCCACAAAAAAAACCAGGTCACGGGGAAACATCATCCGTAATTCATTTCCATCGATATTCCCGTAAACAGCCCGGAAAGGCTTGAACTTGCGCAACGCCTCGGCCGACTGGAAATTCCCGATGTCTCCTGCATGCCAGATCTCATCACAATCCTTAAAAAATTCATAGGTCCTTGGGTGGACAATCGAGTGGGTATCTGAGAGAATGCCGATGCGGATCATAAGGAATGAAGAATGAAGAATGAAGAATGAAGAATTTGTTAAATGATGATGTAAAGATCATAATATTTTTTTTGACTTTTAAGAACAAATGGGTTGGCACATGACTTTTTTATAATGAATGGAATATCAGTATTAAGATCAAACCTGCATTATTCACAAACCCAAAATTCGAAAAAAAGCCGAACATTTATAGGAATAACCTTTCGGAATTCTTGTAGTCTTTAATCATATCATCATAGTACGTGATTGTTCCTATGACTTCGCTGATGAAGATTCTCCTTAAATGTTTGATGATGATCCAGATGCCACAACAATTCCCAAGGGCTTTTCATTTTATAACATCTTTTGTAATTTTTTTTGATTTATTATTATTATTTCTTGCTTTTATAAGTAAATTGTCTTTATTTTTGCAAAAATCAAGCAAATATTAATATTCCATCAAATCTTAATAATTATGTTAATAGATTTCGCAATAACTAATTTTCATTCCATTAAAGAAAGACAAATATTTTCTATGGAATCTATAAGTAAATACAAAGAATTATCAAATAATATAACGTCTATTGGTAATTATAAATTATTAAAGGCAACTGCCATCTTTGGTAAAAATGCGTCAGGGAAAAGTAATTTGTTACTAGCGTTTGCAGCCTTGAAATTTTTAGTAAGAAAGTCTGGATCTTTTAAACTAAATCAAAAGATTGTTTGTTACGAACCGTTTCTTTTTGAAAGTAAGAGTTCAACCTCTCCTATTATTTTTGAAATACAATTCTTTGGGAAAGACAAACTGAAATATCATTATAAAATTTCCTATAACAATGAGTCAATTTTAGAGGAGGAATTGTACTTCTATCCCAAAAATCAACGTGTTAAACTATTTGTTCGTAAAGAAAAAACAGTTTTTGAATTTGGAAAAAAAATTAAGAATAAGGTCGAAAATATTCAAAAAAATCTTTTCCCCAATCAGCTTTTTCTTTCAAAAATTGGAACCGAAAAAGTAGACGAATTAATTTGTCCGTTCTTATTCTTCGAAATGTTTTTATTTGTAGATATTCCTAATCAATCTTGCAATATTTGTGATAAAAGAATTATTGATCTTCATAAAGAAGAACTATTTTCAGGTAAGGATAAAAACTTCTGGAAAAACATTACTAAATTCTTAAAAATTGCTGATACAGGAATTAAAGGAATCAATATTAAAGAGAATAAAGAGACTGATTTTGCTTTTCCTGAATCTATGAGTGCAGAAAGGAAAAAGAAAATTTTAGAAGAAAATCGTTTAGAGGTATTAACAAAACACAATTTATATAAAAATAATAAAATTATCGGTGAAACTACATTAAAACTGGAGGAAGAATCGTCAGGAACAAATAGATTATTAGCTATTGGTGGATTAATATTGGAAGCTCTCTCAGACGGTACAACTTTTGTCTTAGATGAATTAGATAGAAGTTTACATCCTTATTTAACAAGAATTATTGTTGAAATTTTCAATGATCCTAGGACAAACCCTAATAACGCCCAACTTATTTTTGCAACACATGACATTTCAATTTTAAACGGGGAAATTTTCCGAAGGGACCAAATTTGGTTTGCGGAAAAGGATGAAATGGGTCAAAGTTCATATTACTCTCTTGGAGATTTAAAGGGGGTTAGGAAAGATGTTCCTTTTGAGAAGTATTACATGAAAGGTTTATTTGGCGGAATACCAAAAGTCACTTTTTATGACTTTGACTTTAACATTAAACTGTATGAGTAGAAGACCCAAAGGAATAATTCTACCTAAACGCATTCTGATTTTATGTGAGGGGGAAAGTGAAAAGATTTATTTAGAAGGAATGAGAATAGAACATTCAAAACGTTATAGTTCAATTGATATTG
>JBEKST010000227.1:0-5067 GCA_049516815.1 Bacteroidales bacterium
TCCATTTCCACGCCGGTTTTCCCTGTAGTTTTCACCTGAGACTCTATTACAATTTGCGAATTTCTATGATCAATATTTAAATTTATGTCAATTCCCGTTAATTCCAACGGATGACAAAGAGGAATAAGCCCGTTCGTTTTCTTTGCGGCCATAATGCCGGCAATTTTTGCAGTTGTTAAAACGTTTCCCTTTGTAATCCGTCCTTTTTCTATTACATCCAGAGTATGGGCATCCATTACGGAAAACTTGTTTTGAGTGAACCGGTTCAATCTCCCGGGTTGAGATTACCCATAAACTTTTTCTTCAGCTCTTTGGCCAAAGAGAATGGTCCAAATGCGATTTGCATCATACTGTCAGGTACCGGTCAAGACGGAACTGAGGGGCTCAAGGCTATCAAAGCGCAGTCCGGGACCGTGTTCGTACAGGAACCGAAGTCAGCGCAATATGAAGGTATGCCTTTGTCGGCAATTGATACGGGCCTGGTGGATTTTGTGTTACCTCCCGAAAAAATGCCGGGTAAATTAATTGAACTGGTGAAACATACTATTAAAAACCCGGATGACACATATGCAGCTCCACAAGGTAAACAGAATGAACTTCAGCAAATTATTGAACTGATAAGGCTCCGGACAGGACATGATTTTTCTAAATATAAACCGGCCACTATCCGACGCAGATTACAGCACCGCATGGGGAACTTGCATGTTGAGAGTATCACCAATTATCTGAAGATACTCCACGATAATCCGAGTGAAATTCAAGCGTTAGACCAGGATATTCTAATTAGTGTTACGAGCTTCTTCCGCGATAGCGAAGCGTTTAACGCGCTCAAACAGCATTTGAAAATTGTAATTGATAAAAAGTCAACCAATGAAAATCTCAGGATATGGGTCAATGCCTGTGCAACCGGACAAGAAGTATATTCGGTATTGATTACAATAACAGAATGTTTGGAAGAACTCGGAAGCCATTTGCAAGTACAGGCGTTCGCTACGGACATCGACATAAAAGCGTTAGCATTTGCCAGGGCCGGCACTTATTCAACCGATATCGAGGCTGATGTTTCTCCGGAGCGGCTGGCGCGTTTCTTTGTCAAACGGAGCAACGGCTATCAAATCCGCGAAGAAATAAGAAAAATGGTTACCTTTGCCACGCATGATTTGATAAAAGACCCGCCGTTTTCAAAGATGGATCTCGTTTGCTGCCGTAATTTGTTAATCTATTTGGACGCTGACGCACAAAACCGGCTGCTCACGCTGCTGCATTATGCGATCAATCCAAACGGGCTACTATTCCTTGGATCATCAGAATCGGTGGGGCAATTAAATCGCCTGTTCACGCCGTTGGACAAAAAATGGAACATCTATCAGCGGAAAGACGCAGAATATCAGCTTGGTAAACTCTATTACACAGAAACATCTCGCCCGGATTTTAAACCAATCATTCCCCAGGAGACTGCGCCGGTAAAATTGTCTGAAACGTTGGAAAAAATATTTCTTGAGACAAATGCTCCCACTTTCGTTGTGATTGATGAAAAATACCGGCTTGTTTATGTCAGAGGACGCACAGGAAAGTATCTGGAAATCGTTTCGGAAAAACCTAATTTGAGCGTCTTAGAATTAGCGCGAGAAGGACTCAGAGGCAATTTATCCTCCGCTATTTATCAAGCACAATCCGGGAAAAAGAAAGTGACCTCCAAGGGTATTCCGGTGAAAAGCGATAACGGAACCCAAATACTTGACCTCACCGTAATACCATTGACCAAACCGAGCAGCGTCAATGGGTACTTAATGATTATTTTTGAAGAAAAGGAATCGCTTGATTTAGAAACTAAAGCCCGCTCGCCGGAGAAGCGCAGCCACCGGCGTATATTGGAACTTGAAGATGAAATTAAAATCCTGCGAGAAAATCTTCAAAGTATCGGCGAAGAGCATGAAGTAGCCAGCGAAGAATTAAAAAGTGCCAATGAAGAATTACAGTCGAACATTGAAGAGCTGCAGAGCGCAAATGAGGAATTGGATACCACCCAGGAAGAATTGCAATCGACGAATGAAGAGCTTTCTGTTGTGAATGCTGAACTGCAGTCGAAAAACCAAAACCTGGTTACCACCGTTAACGACCTGCAGAATTTCCTCAACCGCAGCGATGTCGCGATTATATTCCTCGACAGAGATTTAAAAATCAGACTTTACACACCCCACAGCAATGAGGTATTCAATCTCAAACAGATCGATGTCAACCGTTCATTAAGGGACATAACATCCCGGTTAACTTACGAAGGTTTGGTCGCTGATGCCGAGCAGGTGATGAACACATTGCAAACCAAAGAGATTGAAGTGACTAACACTGAAGGGCATTGGTTCAAAATGCGTATTCATCCGTATTTAACAACTCAAAATGTAATGAACGGAGTAGTAATCAGTTTTCTGGATATTGATACTCAAAAAAAGACCAATCTGGCATTGGTAAAAGCCGAGTCCGAAAACAGTGAACGGATGAAGGAACTGACAGCACTCTATAATTTTGCCGAAATCATTGAAAAATACGGTAATGGCATAGATGAGATATGCAGGGAATTGTCCGATATACTGGCGAAAGCCTGGCGGTATCCGGAGATTACTTGCGCCAGGATATTAATCGGTGAACGAGAATTCCGAACAAAAAACTTCAAGGAATCGGATTGGCGCCAGTCCGAGCCGGTCAAGGTCAACAATGTAACAATCGGTAGAATCGATGTAAATTACCTTACCAAAAAGCCCGATGTAGATGAAGGACCGTTCTTAAAGGAAGAAAGGATGCTCCTGAATACCGTCGCCGAGCGCTTGGGAAGAGTTATTCAGCGCATTCGGGCGGAAGAAGCGGTTAAAGAAAGCGAAGTTCGTTACCGAGAGCTATTTGAAAACATGGCACTTGGTTATGCTTATTGCCGTATGCTCTACAAGGATGACAATCCAGTAGATTTTATCTATCTCGCAGTCAATAAAGCGTTTGAAAAACAAACGGGGCTAAAGAATGTTGTCGGCAAAAAGATTTCAGAGGTGATCCCCGGAATCCGTGAATCCGACCCTAAAGTCTTTGAGTTGTACGGCAGGGTTGCTTCAACCGGTTCGCCCGAGACCATGGAGCTGTTTGTGGAATCGCTGAAAATGTGGGTCTCGATTTCGGTTTACAGCCCAAAGCGGGAGTATTTTGTTGCCATGTTCGACGTAATTACAGAGCGGAAACTGGCGGAAGAATCTTTACGAAAGAGCGAAGAAAAATACCGGATTATTGTGGAAAATACCCGCGATATTATTTTCACACTCAATATTAAAGGAGAATTTACTTATGTATCTCCTTCTGTTTCAACCATACTCGGTCTAAATCCCGACGACATGATCGGCAAGCATTTTATTTCAATAATTCATCCCGATGACGTTTCCCAAATTGAAACATTAGTAGGTCGTAATATCAGAGACGGTTATCAGACTCCCGTTGGAGTGGAATTTCGGGCTGGCCGTGCCCCAAATCAATGGCGGTGGTTTAATGGCAGGGGAGATACCATAAAAGACGCACAAGGCAATTTTATCAATTTCCTTGGCACAGCAAATGATATTACCGAACGTAAAAAAGCTGAAGACGAACTGCGTCAATCAGAGCAAAACTTCCGCAGCTCTCTGGATCATTCTATTCTGGGCATACGAATCACCGGCGATGACGGGGACATCGTTTATGCGAATAAGGCTTTATTGGACATATTCGGGTATAAAAATATGGATGAATTACGGGCAAGTCCGCCACAGGAGCACTACACGCCAGAATCGAGGGCCGAGTTTGCCCGCCGGCATGAAAAATATCTGATTGACGAACCGCTTCCCGACCAATTGGAAGTTGATATTATACGCAAAGATGGAGCTATAAGACATCTACGGCTTTGGGGACAAAATGTATTATGGAACGGAAAGTGGCTGCGCCAGGTCATAAATCAAGATATAACCGACCTTGTGGAGGCGGAAAAAGCCGTCAAAGAAAGTGAAGAGAAATATCGAATGCTTGTGGACAATACGCTTGATGTTATTTTTACAACAAAAGAGAATGAAGAATTCCTTTATGTATCCCCTGCCGTGAAAAATGCTCTGGGCTACGATCCAGAACAACTTTTAGGAAAACCGTTTATCTCTTTTGTATATCCGGAAGATGTTCCGTTATTGAAAGAAGAGATAAAAAGAAGCTATAAGACTGATTATTTTATCAGTAAGGAAATAGAATACCGCATGCGGCATGCTTCGGGGGAGCCGGTATGGGTCGTTTCCAGAGGCACTCGCCTGGTTGACTCAAACGGTAATTTCCGTTATTTCATCGGTATTATCAGGAATGTCACCGAGCATAAGCTGATGGACCAGGAAAGACAAAAACTGGAAGACAAATCCCAGGTGGCCAACCGGCTGGCAGCTGTTGGGGAGATGGCTGCCGGCATTGCCCATGAAATAAATAACCCGCTTGCAGGCGTTCTTGGTTTCTCGCAAATGCTGCTGGAAAGAGATGATATCCCGGAAGGAATTAAGAGCGATCTTAAATTAATCGCCGACGGCAGCCAGAGGGTAGCAGATATTGTACGGAGGCTATTGACCTTTGCGCGGCAGGCGAAACCGATTAAAACCCTGGTTAATCTGAATGATATTATTGATAATACTCTGAAGTTAAGGGAATACGTATTAAAGACAAATAATATCCAGGTTGTAAAAAGATTTGATGCGGATTTGCCGAGCACTATTGCGGATCCCGGCCAATTGCAACAGGTGTTTCTTAACTTGATTGTTAACGCGGAACAAGCGATGAAAAAAGCCAATGGAAAAGGCACATTAACCATTACTACAGAGGTGAAAGATAATAATATTTACACCTCATTTCAAGACGATGGACCCGGGATATCCAAAGAAAATCTGAGCCACTTGTTTGAGCCTTTCTTTACCACTAAAGACGTGGGGGAAGGGACTGGTTTAGGACTGAGCTTATCGAGATCAATTATACTGGAACACAACGGGATAATGAGAGTCGAGAGCGAATTTGGCCATGGCGCCACTTTTA